>JBEBUJ010000008.1:0-49504 GCA_040393365.1 Leucobacter denitrificans | reverse complement strand
TCACCTCAGTGCTTACGGTCGCGCTGCCGACATCGATGCCATCCATCGTCTGAGCCACGTTTGCTCGGGTCGCATTCACCGCCGCCTGCTGCATGTCAAGATCGATGGTCGTCACGATGTTGTAGCCGCCGCGGCGCATGTTGAACTCGCGGGTCTCAGCGTCCGGGCCGAACTCTGGGTCCTGCTTGAGCTGACGCTGCACGTAATCACAGAAGTGACCGAGCCCGTAATTCGCCTCTGCGGCCGCGCAACCCTGAATCCGAGGTGTGATCTTTGGCTCTACCGGTGTTTCAACAGCCTCGTCGTACTGCGCCTGAGTGATCTTTCCGTGCGTGAGCATCTGCTTGAGAATCAGATTGCGTCGCTCCTGGTTCGCCGGGATGTTCTCCTCGATATCGAGCTGGTATCGCGTTGGCGAGTTCACAATCGCAATGAGGCTCGCCGCCTGTGGCAGAGTGAGGTCTTTCGCTGTCGTACCGAAGTAATAGTGGGCAGCAGATTCGATGCCGTACACCGTGCGTCCGAAGAGCGTGATGTTCAGATATCCGGTGAGGATCTCATCCTTGGTGAACTGCTTCTCCACGCCGATCGCGAGCTTCATCTCCTTGAGCTTGCGATCCATGTCTTGACGCATGGCGTTCTCGTAGGCTTCCTTCTGCGCTTCCTCATTGGGAATTGCGGTCGCCTCCTGTACGAGCACGTTTCGCACGTACTGCATAGTGATCGTTGAAGCGCCTGAGAGATCATCGCCCGCCATGTTCTGGATTACGGCACGCGAGGCTGCGAACGCGTCAACTCCGCCGTGCGTGTAGAACCGCGGATCCTCAATCGCGACGAGGGCATCAGTGACATACGGCGAGATCTGGTCGAACTTGACCGGCTCACGATCTTGGTCGTAGAACTCGGCAAACTTCACCTGTTTGCCGTCTTTCATGGCATACAGTGATGTCGGAAGTGCGAGCTGCCCAGGCTTCAAATTGCCTGGGAGATTCTCGAAGATGCTTACGTCAGAGGTCGCCGCAGCGCCGGTCAGTGCGACGACCGGAGTGATGGCAGCGGTGACGAGGATGCCTGCGATCGCGCTCATTGCGAGCATTCCGAGGATTCCTCCGAGTACGCCGCCGGCTGAACGGGGCTTTGCTGTGCGCACTCTCGAAGACTTGGTGGCCTTTGGGGTCATAGACTCTAGGGTAGGTGATGTTGCTGAAAATCAGCGCCGCTCGCGTCGATTTCTGACGCAGTTTTCCCGTTAAACCGAGATAGGAGTCTGTGTGTCCGACACGCCAGAGACCGAACGCTTCGAGTATTTCGTCACTCCATTGCTGCTGCACAATGAGGCGCAGATTCTGAATAATTGGGGATCGCAGGGGTGGGAACTCGTGCAGATCATCGAGGGCCCTGCGGGCGGAAACGTCGCATATCTGAAGAGGAAGATCTGAAATGGCAACAGTGATTGAAGACCGCGTTCGCGAGCTTGGGTTCGAGATTCCTGAGGTCGCTGCGGCGGTGGCAGCGTATGTGCCAGCACTCCGAGACGGCAATCACGTGTACACCTCGGGTCAGCTTCCCTTTGTTGCAGGAGAGCTGCAGGCAGCTGGCAAGGTCGGCGAGGGAGAGGGACTTGTAGATCCCGAGACCGCCGCTGAGCTTGCGCAGATCTGCGCGCTCAACGCACTCGCTGCGGTTCGTGGCCTCGTTGGATCGCTCGACAAGGTCGAGCAGGTGGTAAAGGTGAATGCGTTCGTCGCGTCCGATCCATCGTTCACCGGGCAGCCGACCGTGGCGAACGGCGCTTCGGTCTTCCTCGGCAAGGTCTTCGGAGACTCCGGCATTCACGCGCGCTCAGCGGTCGGTGTCGCAGTGCTTCCGCTCGACGCACCAGTTGAGATCGAGTTCGTGTTCCGCATGCGCGACTAGCGCCGCTGCGCCCTTCGGCGATCCACATAAGCACTGAAAGCAATCCGAGTGTGAGTTTGCGACTAAACCTTGCTGGTTAGCCGCAAACTCACACTCGGATTTGCCTTGTGAATCGTGCTTACGCCTTTGCTGCTGCGGCTCGCCACCCCTCGCTTCGCTCCGCGGGCTGCCGCCGTGGTCGGCACAGCGAGCCGCGCAAACGCTACGCCTTTGCTGATGCGGCTCGCTCCGCCACCACACGGTCGGAGATGGTCTGCATCACCATCGTGTCGGCGAGCGTCGTGGTGTCACCGATGGTGCGACCCTCCGCGGCATCCTTGAGCAGGCGCCGCATGATCTTGCCCGAGCGGGTCTTCGGAAGCTCGCTCACAATAAACACGTTGCGCGGCCGAGCAATCGCCCCGATATGGCCCGCTACGTGCTTCCTGAGCTCCTGCTCGGCTTCAGCTTCGGTGAGCAGTTGCTGCTGCGACTTCAAGATGACGAACGCGACAACAGCCTGACCGGTCGTCTCGTCGTCGGCACCAACCACTGCAGCCTCTGCGACCGCATGGTGACCGACGAGGGCTGACTCGATCTCGGTCGTTGAGAGGCGATGCCCCGACACGTTCATGACGTCGTCCACGCGCCCCATGAACCAGACATCTCCGTCCTCGTCGAGCCTGGCACCGTCACCTGCGAAGTACTTGTCGCCGAACTTCTCCCAGTAGGTGTCGATGAAGCGCTGGTCGTCACCCCAAATGGTGCGAACCATCGCTGGCCACGGGCGTTCAACGACGAGGAGGCCGCCCTGGCCCCGATCCACTTGGTCACCTGACTCGTCGAGCACGCTCACCGCGATGCCCGGTTGCGCAATTTGCGAACTCCCCGGCTTGAGCGAGGTGAGACCCGGCAGCGGCGCCACCATGATTGCGCCGGTCTCGGTCTGCCACCAGGTATCGACGATCGGCACCCGACTCGCGCCGATGACCTCGCGATACCAGCGCCACGCCTCGGGGTTAATAGGTTCGCCGACCGAACCGAGCAGGCGGATGCTCGAGAGATCGTATTTCTCGGGTACCTGACGGCCTACCTTCATGAACGAGCGGATCGCCGTGGGAGCGGTGTAGAAGGTGGTGACGCCATATTTCTGTATGATCTCCCACCAGCGGCCCCAATCCGGGGTGTCTGGGGTGCCTTCGTAGACGACCTGGGTCGCACCGTTCGCGAGCGGGCCGTAAACGATATAGCTGTGGCCGGTGACCCAACCCACATCGGCGGTGCACCACCACACATCGCTCTCGGGCTTCAGGTCGAAGACGTCGCTGTACGTTGTGGTGACCTGGGTGAGGTAGCCGCCCGACGTGTGGAGGATGCCCTTGGGTCTGCCAGTGGTGCCAGACGTGTACAGAATGAAGAGGGGGTTCTCAGCTGGGAAGCCCTGCGCCTGGTGCTCTCCGTCGTAGGCGGTGATCTCCTCATGCCACCACAGATCACGACCGGGCTCCATGGTGATGTCGTTTTTACCGCGCTGCACGACGAGCACGTGCTTGACGGTCGAGGGCTTTCCGTCGGCATTATCGAGGTCGAGCGCCTGATCGACGACGGGCTTGAGCGGGGAGACTCGCCCCTTGCGATAGCCGCCGTCGGCGGTGATTACGAGTTCTGCCTCTGCGTCATCGATGCGTGCGCGAAGGCTTTCAGCGCTGAATCCGCCAAACACGACCGAGTGTGCCGCGCCCAGGCGCGCTACTGCGAGCATCGAGATGATGGTTTCAGGAATCATCGGCATGTAGATCGCGACCCGGTCACCCGCAGAGACTCCGAGGCTCGTGAGCATGTTTGCGGTGCGCTTCACCTCGTAGGTGAGTTCGGCGTAGGTGATCGAACGGCTATCGCCGGGCTCTCCCTCGAAGTGGATCGCAACACGATCCCCGAGGCCATTCGCTACGTGCCGATCGAGGCAATTCGCCGCAACGTTGAGCTCTCCGTCTTGAAACCACTTTGCGAACGGAGGGTTCGTCCAATCGAGCACCTCTGTGAATGGCTTGGTCCAGGTGAGCCGTGTTCTCGCCTGCTCCGCCCAATAGGCTTCCGGATCCGCTGCGGCACGAAGGTAGATCTCCGAGTCATTCTGATTCGCTTGGGCGCGGAACTCTGCCGATGGCGGGTATGTGTCGGGGGTTTCGTGTGCGAGAGAGGAAAGACTCTCAATTGTGCCGTGATCGTCGCTCATGGCTGCCCTTTCATCGGTAAACGTCATTGTCCTCTGCCATGTTAGTCCTGCAGGCTCCGTGCACAGACCGCCCGAAAGTAGGTACGCGGGTGGGTTATGCACAATTTGTCGAATTCTCCGTTTGGCGTGGGCCCGAGCCTATGTACTGAGGTGATGTCACTTCGATCCATCAAACTCGGCACCGACGCGCGACGCGTTCTCGGCGGTCTGCTGCCGCTCATCGACGAGCCCTCGCTGCGCGACGTCTTGATTCATGTGCACGACGGCGAGGGTCGACTTTTTGTCGATCGCGGGGCCGGTGCCGAGCACGTGAGGGGGTGGGCAGCCCCTGAAGAGGCGATCAATCGGTTCGCGGTTGCCCTCATCGCAGCTGGGGGGAGGCACCTCGATGAACTCAATCCGTGCGCCGATGTGCGGATTGGAGATGGAATTCGCGTGCACGCTGTGCTCGCTCCCGTTGCCGCATTCGGAACGGTCGTGTCGATCCGTGTGCCTGCGACCCACGCAGCATCGTTCGAGGAGCTTGCGAAGTCAGGCTTGTGCGGGCGGGTGACCGAGAGCCTGCTCGTGCGTGACGTTGCGGATCGGCGAAACCTGCTCATCACGGGTGGTACCGGCAGCGGCAAGACGACCCTGCTCACCTCGCTCCTGTCGCTCGCACATCCGAGCGAACGCATTATCACGATCGAGGATGTCGCAGAACTCAGGCCCCGGCATGATCATCACATTGCGCTTGAAGCGCGGCAGACAAACATCGAGGGAGCCGGTGAGGTTTCGCTCGAACGACTGTTGCGTGAGGCGCTTCGTATGCGACCCGACCGCATCGTGCTCGGCGAGTGTCGTGGCGCAGAGGTCGCAACGTTGCTCGCGGCACTGAACACCGGACACGAGGGAGGAGCCGGGACGTTGCACGCCAACAGTTTGAGTGACGTACCCGCGCGACTTGAAGCACTCGGATTCCTCGCTGGATTGCCGCCCGGCGCGCTCGCCAGGCAAGTGGTGTCGGCATTCCACACGATCGTGCATGTAAACCGCAAGGGCGATCACCACCGCATCGAGCAAGTCGGTAGGTTCATCCTCACTCACTCTGGAGAATTGGAGGTAGAGGCTCGTGAGATGGGGTCTGCTTGACCGGTTCAGAGACTCTCGCGGTGACGAGCCTGAGGAGGTAACCGCGGTCATCGTCGCGGCACGATCCGCCGCGCTGCTTCGGGGCGGGTTGCACCCGGTGCAGGTGATGCGCTCACTTGCGCGAGAGACCGCGAGCCCCACACTGCTGAAGGTCATCGAGCGGATCGAACTGGGGGAGAAGCCAGGTGATGCGCTCGCCGCGGTCGCCGGCCCCGATTGGCGAGTGCTCGGTGCAGCATGGATGCTCGCGGAGCAGAGCGGGGCTTCGTTCGCCCCGGTGCTCGACCGGATTGCGCTTGCGCTGCGCAGCATCGACGAGCTCAGCGCCCGGAGAGAAGTGCTGCTTGCGGCGCCACGTATGACGATCCGACTCGTGGCCCTGCTGCCGCTCGCATCGGTCGGCGTAGGGGTGGTGCTCGGTTTCGATCCGCTGCCAGTCTTCCTTACCCCCTTCGGCGCCGCGCTGCTCGTCGTCGGAATACTGCTGCAGTTGCTTGGTGTGCACTGGACTCGCAGACTCACGAGTCGAGTTGAAGCTGAAGACCGCGTTGCGGGTTTGGAGTGTGAGCTCATGTGGGTCGCGCTCGCGGGTGGAGCGCCGCCGGGGAGCGCGCGGGTGCGCGTTGCAGATGCGGTGTCAGATGCTCGAGCCGAGTGGATCGAGTTCGCAAGCCTCTGCCGCGGAACACCTCTTGACCTAGCACTCCGAGAAGCGGTCAATGTCGGAGTTCCCGCCTCCTCATTGCTTCTCGATGCGGCGCACGCGCAACGCACTCGAATCCAGGCAGAGCTTGAGCGTGCGGCAGAACGACTGGGTGTACGAATCCTTGTGCCGATTGCAACGTGCATACTGCCAGCGTTCATCGTGCTCGGAGTGTTTCCCGTGATCGTGCGTCTCCTCGGCAGCGTGTTTCCGGTTACCGCGTCGATCTGAACGATTCTCCACAGTGAGCGTCGGCACGGCAAGCATACGAATTTTTCCACATTTCGGTGCAACGAGGCATGAGCGATCGCAACTCCAACGACGATATCTGGCAGGGACAGATTCCGTCTCACGACCACACGATTGGAGCACCACATGGAACGCACGAACACACTCGAACAACTGGACCGCCCTCTGGTCCCAACGATTCACCCCAACGCCTCAGAATCCAGTAACACGCGGCAGGCTGCAAACACAGACGAACTCGAGGAGCTTCTGCAGCTCGGATTTCCGGCAGAATCACCCGCGCCAGATAGCTCGCGGCGTCTCGCATGTGGCGCGTTCGGCAGATGGCGAGCGTCTCGGGCCGCGCGAAGCATTGCCGAAGACCGCGGCGCAGTCACCGCGGAGTACGCGCTCATCATCATGGCGGCCGTCGCGTTTGCGGGCTTGCTCATCGTGATCCTACGATCCGACGAGGTTCGTCAGATGCTGCTCACACTCGTGCAAAATGCGCTGGGTAGTGCGGGCTAGACGAGCGAAGGCCATGCGTGACCTAGTGGGGAAGGACCGTGGGTCAGTGACTGCAGAGTTCGCACTCACTATTCCCGCGGTCCTCCTGCTTCTCACGCTTGTCCTCGGCAGCATCCACCTCGCGGCCGAGCGGGTGTCTCTCGTCTCCTTTGCTGGGGAGCTTGCCAGGCTTGAGGCGAGAGGAGACGCAGCGCTCGCAGCGCAACGCATATCGCAATCCGGGTCGCGCCGCTCGATCCAGCGCGAAAACGATGGCAGGGTGCTCTGCATTACCGTGACCTCAGTACCGCAGGTCGGCCTGCTCTCAGTACTCAATATCTCGGGTACAGGCTGCGCGGCACGCTCAGCAGCAATCGACGAATAGAAACGATGAGCACCCCAGTCATGGCTGCAATTGCTGCAGGAGTTCTCATGATTGGCACACCTGCACTCGTAGCGTCGAATGCAGTGGCCACCGGAGCCCGGGCGGCGAGCGCTGCCGATGCTGCCGCGCTTGCCGCGGCTGACTCTTCGCTCGGGTTCGCCGTTGCGGCCGGGGTGGATCCTTGCGCGCTCGCGGCGGAGATTGCGGTGCGCAACCAGGCGGAGCTTCGATCGTGCGAGATTGACGGAGCGACGGGAAGCGCGCGAGTGGCAGTTGTCGCCTTTGCCGGGGTGATTTCGGCGTCAAGAACTGCGCACGCGGGGCCGCCCGAGGCGGATGGTTCGGCGCAAGTTTCATAGGCGGGATAATGGATTTACATCTTTGTGTGTGTATCGTTACCGTGCAGAGCACCTGTTTTCGCTCACCCTGTGACGCGAAACAAAAGAGGAGCGAACCCCCGCCAAGCGAGTAAGCGCAGCGGAATTTGACGACGTAAGAATGGAGTGCCGTGGCGAAGAAGCTCGTCATCGTGGAGTCACCAACTAAGGCGCGCACGATCGGTGGATACCTTGGCGACGACTATGAGGTCATTGCCTCGGTCGGACATATTCGCGATCTCGCTGAGCCCTCAGAACTTCCGAGCGACCTGAAGAAGGGCCCGCTCGGTAAGTTTGCGGTCGACATCGATAACGGCTTTGCTCCCTACTACGTTGTCAACGACAACAAGAAGAAAACGGTCACCGAGCTCAAGCGGGCTCTCAAGGGAGCGGACGAGCTGTGGCTCGCAACTGATGAGGACCGCGAGGGCGAGGCCATCGCGTGGCACCTGCTTGAAGTATTGAAACCCAAGGTGCCCGTGCGCCGCATGGTGTTCCACGAGATCACTCAGGAAGCGATCGAGGAGGCCAAGGCGAACACCCGAGACCTCGACACGTCGCTCGTTGACGCTCAAGAGACCAGGCGAATTCTTGATCGGCTGTACGGCTATGACATCTCGCCGGTGCTCTGGCGCAAAGTCGCCCCCAAGCTTTCGGCCGGTCGGGTGCAGTCGGCAGCGACGAGGCTTGTGGTCGACCGGGAGCGCGAGCGGCAAGCATTTGTCGCCGCTGAGTACTGGAGCATCGGCGCACGGTTCGTGCCTGCAGACGATGCCGCAGACCGTGTGCCGTTCGAAGCGAAGCTCGTTCGCCTTGATGGCAAGCGCGTTGCCTCGGGTGGAGACTTCGGCGATACCGGCGAACTCACCGAGAAGGCACTCAAGGCTCAGGTCATCGGGCTCGATGCAGCCCGAGCCACGGCTCTGGCTGCTGAGCTAGAGAATGGGCGAGATGCGACGGTGCGGTCACTCGAGACCAAGCCACACACGCGCAGGCCCGCTGCCCCGTTCACCACTTCAACCCTGCAGCAGGAGGCGTCGCGAAAGCTTCGCTACAGCTCGCGCCAGACCATGTCGTTTGCGCAGTCACTCTACGAAAACGGGCACATCACGTATATGCGTACCGATTCGCCGACGCTTTCTCAGCAGGCGATTCAGGCTGCGCGTTCGCAGGCATCTGCGCTCTACGGCGCCGAAACCATTCCGGAGAAGCCGCGCGTCTACACCGGCAAGTCGAAGGGGGCGCAGGAGGCACACGAGGCGATTCGCCCCGCAGGAGACGTGTTCCAGCGTCCGAGTGAACTCAAGGGCAAGCTCACCCAGGGCGAACTCGCACTCTACGACCTGATTTGGAAGCGCACCATCGCCAGCCAGATGGCTGATGCGAAGGGATCCACCGACACGGTCACCCTCGCCGTGCCGATTGCGGAGAACGCCGCCACCCTCGACGCAGAATTCACCGCGAGCGGTACTGTCATCACGTTCCCAGGCTTCCTCCTCGCCTATGAAGAGGGCAAAGACGAAAAGCGCGGCGACCAGGAGCAGAACGTTTCGCTGCCGAAACTCACCGAGCAGCAGCGCCTCGGGATTCAAGACCCCGAAGCCAAGGGACACGAGACGAGCCCACCGCCACGCTACACCGAGGCGAGTCTCACGAAACGCCTCGAAGAACTCGGCATCGGCAGACCGTCGACCTACGCTGCGACGATCTCGACGATCATGGATCGCGGGTATGTCTCAAAGCAGGGTCAGGCCCTGATTCCGAGTTGGATCGCGTTCTCTGTCGTGCGCCTGCTCGAGGAGCACTTCTCGGCCCTTGTGAACTACGACTTCACCGCCGAGATGGAGAACGATCTCGACGAGATCGCGGCCGGCAAGACTGATCGTTCGGCTTGGCTCAAGGAGTTCTACTTTGGCACCGACGTGCATCCGGGGCTTCGCGGGGTGGTCGACAATCTCGGTGAGATCGATGCGCGCGCAATCAATACGATCCGCATCGACGACCAGATTTCTCTGCGCAACGGCAAGTACGGCCCGTATCTCGAGGTGTTCGACGAGAAGAGCGAGGTCGACGAGAACGGCGAGCTGAAGCCGCGCAGCGTAAACATCCCAGACGGCATGGCCCCCGATGAACTCACACCGCAGCGAGCGCACGAACTTGCCGCGGCCGAACCCGCAGAAGATCGAGTGGTCGGCCTGCACCCCGAAACTGGCAAACGAATCATTGCGAAGAACGGCCGGTTCGGGCCGTATGTGCAGGAGCTTCCGAACGAGGATGAGGAGCTCCCGAAGGGCGAGAAACCGCGCACCGCATCACTGTTCAAGACGATGGATCCGGCGACGATTGATCTCGACACCGCCGTAGCACTCATCTCGCTTCCGCGTGTCGTTGGCACTGACGAGGCCGGCGAGCCGATCACCGCGCAAAACGGTCGATATGGCCCGTACCTCAAGAAGGGGTCCGAGACCCGCACACTACCGAGCGAAGACGCGATCTTCACGGTCGACCTTGCTGGCGCGCTCGAGATACTCGCTCAGCCGAAGTATGGCGCACGCCGGGCGAGTTCGGCGCTCAAAGAGTTCGAGGCGGATCCAGTGAGCGGCAAACCCATCAAGGTGCGCGATGGGCGATTCGGCCCATACGTGACCGACGGGGAAACGAACGCGACAATCCCGCGCGGTGATTCTGTCGAAGACATCACGTTCGAGCGGGCGGTAGAACTGCTTGCGATCAAGCGTGCAAAGGGGCCGGCGAAGAAGAAGGCGCCAGCAAAAAAGAAGGCCGCGGCGAAGAAGACCACTGCCAAGAACACAACAGCGAAGAAGGCCGTCGACCCGGCGCGATCAGCTGCGGCGAAGAAAGCTGCCGAGACTCGCAAGGCAAATGCTGCGAAAAAGGCGGCAGAGGCGGCCGAGTAAATGCCCGGACTCTTCATCACCCTTGAGGGGGGCGACGGCGTCGGAAAGTCGACGCAGGCTCAGTTGCTCACTGAGTGGCTCGAAGCCCGCGGCCTCGAGGTGGTGCGCACCCGCGAACCCGGCGGAACCCCGCTCGGCGCCGAGATTCGCAGACTCCTCCTCCATGGTGGCGACGAGATCGGTGCCGTAGATCCGCGTGCCGAAGCACTGCTCTACGCTGCGGATCGTGCGCAACACGTCGCAACCGTGGTGCGACCCGCATTGGAGCGAGGAGCGGTTGTGGTGCAAGACCGCTACATCGACTCCTCGCTCGCGTACCAGGGTGCGGGGCGAGTACTTGACGCCCGGGATGTGCGCCGCGTGAGCGAGTGGGCCGTCGATAACCTGTGGCCGCATCTCACTGTGCTGCTCGATCTCGATGCGGCCCGGGCCGTTGCCCGGCGTGAATCGCGCGACGGGGCCAAAGGAGCATCTGCGGACCGCCTTGAGGCCGAAGCTCAAGAGTTTCATGCAGCGGTGCGTAGCGGATTCCTCGAGCTCGCCAAGTCAGAGCCGCACCGCTTTCTTGTTGTCGACGCGGAACAATCTGCAGAAAAAATTCACGAGGAAGTTCGAGCGCGTGTAACGCCGCTTCTCGACTGACATTACGCCACTTTTGTGCTTTCCCGGGGGCGTGCGACGAGCGCCTCATCGCCGAAAAACGCATCGCTCTGTTGATCATCAGATGAATCTAAGGTTAAGCTAAGTCCGCATAATTCACAGGGCGAATACCTTCGTCCGATCGAAAGGACTCTCGTGCGCGTTTCACGAATTATCGGAATCGCGGCAGTAGCTGCGATTGCACTTCCGCTCGCAGCTTGTTCAGGTGGTGCCACCGCCTCTGATCCGACGTCGAACACCGCGAGTGCCGAAGGTTTTCCTGTCACCATCGAACATGCATATGGCGAAACCATCATCGAAGACGCACCTGAGCGCGTCGCAACCGTCGCCTGGGCCAATCACGAGGTGCCACTTGCGCTCGGCGTTGTGCCCGTTGGCATGAGCAAGGCCACCTGGGGCGACGACGACGGTGACGGCGTGCTGCCGTGGGTCGAAGACCAACTCGAAGAGCTGAACGCCGAGACTCCCGTGCTGTTCGATGAGACCGACGGCATCGATTTTGATGCGGTGAATGAGACCCAGCCCGATGTTATTCTTGCGGCCTACTCTGGCCTCACGCAGGAGGAGTACGATCGACTCTCGAAGATCGCTCCGGTTGTCGCGTTTCCTGACGTCGCATGGGGCACCTCATATGAAGACATGATTCGCCTGAACTCAGAAGCGCTTGGCCTTGCTGAAGAGGGTGACGCGCTTATCGACGAACTGCACGGCACAGTAAGCGCGGCACTTGAGGCGCACCCCGAGCTCACTGATGCTGCGCTGCTGTTCTCGTACATTGACGTCACGGATCTCAGCCAGATCGGGTTCTACACGAGCCACGACACGAGGCCAGGATTCTTCGAGGGCCTCGGTCTCCCCGCTCCGTCGATCGTTGCTGAAGAGACCGAGGGCACCGACGCATTTTACGTGACCGTCAGTTCGGAACAGGCGGATCGCTTCGCAGACGTCGATGTCTTCGTTACGTACGGCGACCCAGACGGCGACACGATCGAGCGGCTCCAGGCCGATCCACTGCTCTCAAAGATCCCTGCGATTGCAAACGGCAACATCGCGATTCTCGCTGACAACTCGCCGCTCGCGGCGTCGGCAAACCCATCGCCGCTCTCAATCGGCTGGGGCATCGACGAGTACTTCGCGGTTCTGGCTGCCGCCGCTTAGCCAAACTCTTGAGTCACGTAGTAGCCGCGATTGATTCGCCGTCCTCCGCCGCGGTGATGCGGCGCGGGACGGCGATGCGCGTCGCCGTCTGGTGGTGCGCGGGCCTCGCGACGCTTGTGCTGCTTGGCATCGCATCGGTTGCGTTCGGCTCGCTCGGTGTCACCCTCGCCGACATCGTGCACGCGCTCGGAGGCTCTACGGAGACCGTCGCCGAAGCTGCGGTCTCGAAGCGAATGCCGCGCACGGTGCTTGCGATGCTCGTCGGTGCCGCCCTCGCGCTGTCAGGAGCCGCGATGCAGGCCGTGACGCGTAATCCGCTCGCCGACCCGGGCATTCTCGGAGTCTCGAGCGGCGCCTCGCTCGCCGTGGTCATCGCGATCGCGTTCTTTGGATTAAATGGCGCCTACCCCACAATGGTGGTAGCCGTTTGCGGTGCCGCGATAGTTGCCGTGTTCGTGTATGCGGTAGGTTCGCTCGGCAGCGGCGGCGCGACTCCGTTGAAGCTCGCACTCGCCGGTGCCGCGACCGGGGCAGCGTGCATCTCGCTCGTGAGCGCAGTGCTCTTGCCACGCATCGATATCATCAAGAACTTTCAGTTCTGGCAGATCGGCGGTGTGGGGGGAGCGACCTGGGACCGCATCGCGATCGTCACCCCGGTGCTGCTCATTGCTGCCCTTGTGTGTTTCGCCAGCGCTCGCGGAATGAACTCACTTGCTCTCGGCGACGACCTCGCCGCGGGACTCGGGGCAAACGTGGCACGCACCCGGATCGTCGCCTCTGCAGCAGCGGTCGTGTTGTGCGGAGTATCGGTGGCAGTAGCCGGACCCATCGGCTTCGTTGGACTTGTAGTGCCGCACGCGTGTCGCATGCTTATCGGGCCCGACCATCGCTGGATGCTCCCGCTCTCAGCCATCGTGGGTGCCGTCCTCCTCACCGCAGCAGACACGCTGGGGCGAGTGGTTGCTCGCCCAGAAGAGATCGAAGTCGGTATCCTGACCGCCGTGCTCGGGGCGCCGTTCTTCATTTGGATCGTGCGCAGACAGAAAGTACGTGAACTGTGAGCGGCACACACACCTCAAACGTCATCGCGGGTAGGCAAGCGAGGGTGCGGAGCAGGGCACGCACGACCTGGGTGCTTGCGGTTCTCGTGTTCACCGGGTTCGCCGCATCGCTCGTGTTCGGGCAAACTTTTGTCGCCCCGGCGGACGTGCTGAGTGTGCTGCTTGGTAACGATGTGCCCGGCGCTTCCTTCACAATTGGCGAGTCGCGGCTACCGCGCGCCGTCATTGGTGTGCTTTCGGGTTTCGCCTTCGGCATCGCCGGCGTGACCTTCCAAACCATGCTGCGTAACCCGCTCGCATCTCCCGACATCATTGGCATTAGCTCGGGAGCAAGCGCGGCTGCGGTCATCGGCATCATCACCTTTTCGCTCGGCGAGTTGGCCGTGTCGATTCTTGCTATGCTCGCGGCGGCACTCACGGCGCTCATCATCTACTTCCTCGCACACCGGGGTGGGTTCGCTGGCGCGAGGTTGATCCTCATCGGCATCGGTGTCGCCGCAATGCTCGACGCAGTGGTCGCATACAATCTCTCTCGTGCCGCTGCCTGGGATGTGCAGGCCGCAATGCGATGGCTCACAGGCAGCCTGAACTCAGCGACCTGGGATGCGATCATGCCGCTTGCTATCGCGACCGCCATCTTCGTTCCGCTGCTGTTAGCGAATGGTCGGGGACTCGGGGTGCTGCGCCTCGGTGATGACTCGGCGGCGGGTCTCGGACTCAACGTGCGC
Organism: Leucobacter denitrificans; assembly: GCA_040393365.1. Lineage (GTDB taxonomy): Bacteria > Actinomycetota > Actinomycetes > Actinomycetales > Microbacteriaceae > Leucobacter > Leucobacter denitrificans_A. The sequence continues at coordinate 35,519 of JBEBUJ010000008.1, read as the reverse complement.
GGCGTACGCATACTCCTCATTCTGAGCGCTGTGGCGCTGCTCGCATTTGCGACGGCGGCGAGCGGCCCGATCGCGTTCGTCGCATTCATGTCTGGGCCGATTGCCGCACGCCTCGTTGGCTCCGGGGCCGCACCGCTGCTTCCCGCTGGCCTCGTCGGGGCCCTGCTCGTGCTCGCCGCCGACTTCGTGGGGCAGAACGCGTTCGAGCATCGCTATCCGGTGGGGGTCATCACCGGCGTGCTCGGCGCGCCGTATCTCGTCTATCTCCTTATTCGTATGAACCGCTCGGGAGGCGCCCTGTGACCGCGATACAGACCAGCCACGAACTCGGTACCGAAGGGATCCGCCTCGCATACGGCGATCGCACCATTGTGGGCGACCTCACGCTGCACGTCGCCCCGGGTGCCGTGACGTCAATCGTTGGTCCGAACGGGTGCGGTAAATCAACCCTGTTGCGTGCGCTCTCTCGGCTGATGAAACCGCAGGCGGGTCGCGCGGTGCTCGACGGCAAGACGCTGCACAAGATTCCATCGAAGCAGCTTGCTCGCCTGCTCGGGCTTCTGCCGCAGAGCCCGACCGCGCCCGAGGGCATTGCGGTCGCAGACCTCGTTGGCCGCGGTCGTCACCCGCACCAGAAGGCACTCGCACGCTGGAGCCAGCGTGACTACGAGATTGTCTCGGGCGCGCTCGAAGCCACAGGCATTTCAGACCTCGCCGATCGTTCGGTCGATGAGCTGTCTGGTGGTCAGCGACAGCGGGTGTGGATCGCTATGGCGCTCGCGCAGGAAACCGATATCTTGCTGCTCGACGAGCCAACGACCTTTCTCGACGTCGCGCACCAGGTCGAGGTGCTCGACCTGCTCACTGACCTCAACCGCGAGCGCGGAACGACGATCGTCATGGTGTTGCACGATCTGAACCTCGCCGCACGCTACTCACACGAACTCATTGCGATGCGTGACGGCGCCGTATTCTGCGCTGGAGCACCGCTCGAGGTGGTGACCGAGACAATGGTCTCGGAAGTCTTCGGACTCTCGAACAGAGTCATCACTGATCCCGTTTCGGGAACCCCAATAGTCACACCGATCGGGAGGCATCATGTCAGATAGCACCGTGGCCGAGTTGCCACCGTTTCAGATGGTTCGCGCGAGCGTCTCGCGCGTCGAGCGGGTCTCGCCGAGTTTTGCGCGCATCACCTTCGCTGGCGATGAACTCGCAGATTTCGGCACCCCAGGTGCGACGTTTGATCAGCGAATCAAGCTCGTCTTCCCTCCCGAGACAGGCGTGCTTCCAGACCTCTCTCGCGCCGGGGCAGACTGGTACCAGGCGTGGCTGAGTGTGCCGGAGTCTGAGCGCGGAACCATGCGCACCTACTCAATTCGTGAGGTGTGCGTGGGAGCAGGGGGCACTGAGGTAGTGATCGACTTCGTATTGCACCTTGCGCCAGGGCTCTCGGGGCCAGCGTCGTGCTGGGCGGCAGACGCCCAGCTTGGCCAGGAACTCCTATTGATCGGCCCGCGCCGGGGCCGCACCGATGGTGGTGGGATCGAGTTTAACCCCGGGGACGCAGCGCGAGTACTGCTCGCGGGCGATGAGACCGCAGCTCCCGCGATCGCAAGGATCCTTGAGGACGCATCGGCGGATCTCCGTGGCGACGTATTCATCGAGGTGCCCCGCGCGTCAGATGAGCTTGCGATCGCAGCGCCCTCGGGTGTGACAGTGACGTGGATCGCGCGCGGCGACGACGCAGAAGCGCCAGGCGGCCACGGCGAGAAACTCATCTCGGCGGTGACCGACCACCTCGGCGTCGCCGCTGAGCTGTCCATTCAAGATCTCGACTCGGATGAACTGCTGTGGGAGACCCCGAGCTACTCGGGCCTTGGGGACTCACTCGAGACGTCTGATCCACACGCTGATCGATACTTCTGGATCGCGGGGGAGAGTGGGGTCGTCACAACCCTTCGGCGTCACCTCGTGAAGACGCTCGGCATCGACCGTGCACAGGTCGCGTTCATGGGGTACTGGCGTCACGGCGTTGCAATGCGAGGGTAACTACAAGCCCGCTTGCCTACACTGAGACGTATGCCAGCGGTTCGAGCACGCGTCGCAACATCGATCATCGCGATGGTCGCTCTTCTCGGTGTCGCGCTGCTCGGGTGCGCCCCTGAGGCGCAAGATCCGCGCCCCGAACCGCCGCGCGTGACCGAGACTCCGGAGCCGTCTCCAGAGCCGCCGAGCCCGGAGGAGCTGCGACACGAAGCGGCAACCCGGTGGGTCGACAGTGCGACCCCGCGGGAGCTCGCGGGCAGCGTCATTATGGCGTCGATCTCTGGTACCGACGCGGGTGCGCTTCGCGGCCTCATGGAGGCCGCAGAGCTCGGGGGCTTCATTGTCATGGGGTCGAATGTGCCGGGGACACCCGACGAGCTCGCAGCGCTCACAACAGCACTCGCGGTGGATCCCGAGTTTCCTCCGCTCATTGCCATCGATGAGGAGGGCGGCGTGGTGACGAGGCTTCCGTGGGACGAGTTTGCCGGGGCGGACACGCTTCGGTTTGCCGCTCCCGATGAAACCGAGGCAGCGTTTCGGGCGCGCGCCGACCTGCTCACGGCCTCGGGGTTGAACGTGAATTTCGGAGTGGTCGCCGATGTGACGAGCGATCCGAATAGCTTCATCTACCTCCGCACCCTCGGCGACGACCCAGACGCTGCTGCGACGCGCGTTGCAGCAGCGGTCGCAGGCGAGCGCACCGGTGAGATTGCGACGACGCTCAAGCACTTTCCTGGGCACGGCGCTGCGCCGGGAGATTCGCACCTCACGATTCCGCAGTCGGACACAACACTCGAACAGTGGCGAGCGAGCGACGCGTTGCCGTTCACAGCGGGTATCGATGCGGGTGCTGAACTGCTGATGTTCGGTCATCTGCGGTACACGCAGGTTTCGGCTGCTCCTGCCTCGCTCGCCCCGGAATGGTACGACATCGCACGCGACGAGTTCGGATTCGACGGCGTCATTGTTACCGATGACCTTGGCATGCTGCAGGCGAGCGGAGAGGTCGAGTTTCAGGATCCGGTGACGAACGTCGTGGCGGCGCTTCGCGCCGGGGCTGATCTCGCGCTCGTCGTTGTTGGCATGGACGCCGAGAGCGTAGCCAGCGTAGTCGACGGTGTGACCGCCGCCGTCGAGTCGGGTACGCTGCCGCCTGAGCGACTCCGAGAGGCCGCGATTCGCTGCGCCGAGCTACGGCTCACTCTGGCAGATTCTGCGCCGGATGACTCGCATCCTGATACGGCTCGAGACCAAACAGAGAACTAAGTGCCGCACCCGCGTCGTGCGCTCTGCCCTCGCGACCGAGGGTGCGGATTCGTGTCATCGGGGTGTGCAGCAGCTTGCCGGTGAATCGCCTGAGCGCAGCCTCAATTTCCGCGGTGCGTTCGTCGGTTGCGGGCGCATCTTCGGTAGCCTCGCTGTCGTTCCCTGTGGATCCCGCTCCACTCGCCGCTCCCGCAGCTTTCCTGGCGCGGCAGAGCTCGTCTTCGAGGATTCCCATCACGTGGGTGCGGAGCGCGAGCAGCGCTGGCAGCGTATCTCGCTCCGCCTGAGTCGCAGAGAATTCCGCGGCAGCCTGCTGCACGATCTCGTGGGCCTCAGCAGCAGCGCCGAGTTCAGCAACCGGGGCGTGCTTCGCGATCGTTTCAAGATCGAGTAACTCGATGCCCTCGAGCGTTGCGACGGCCGGATCGATGTTGTGCGGCATTCCCAGGTCGATGAGTAGCCTGGAGCGAGCGGGGTTTGCGCCCGTCTCAAAGTCACTGGGCGCGAGCAGCGGATCCTCCGCGCGGCTGCACGCCACGACGAGATCCGCTCGTGCGAGCGCCATGGTGAGGTCACCCGACTCGACCGCGGTGAGTTCGTGGTGTTCGGCGTAGGTGGTAGCGCGGCCAGAGGGCGAATAGACGTGGATCGACTCGGCGCCCCGAGCGCGAAGTGCAGCAACAGATGCCCCCGCGTATGCACCCGTGCCAATGAGCAGAACGTTGGCGCGTCTCCAGTCTGAAATACGAGCCTCGGCCATGCGCAGCGCGAGCCGCACGAGCGAGCGGCCGTTGGAGCGAAGGCTGGTGCGGTGCCCGACATCGCGTGAGGTGCGTGTCGCGGTTCTGAACAAGTGCTCGAGATCATGGGTGAGCGTTCCGCGCTCACGTGCCTCGGCGTGCGCTCGCCGCACCTGGCCTGCGATCTCGCCCTCGCCCACGACGGCAGACTTCAGCCCGGAGGCGACCGCGAACAGGTGTTCAGCGGTGGCATGACCCGACTCGATTGCGACAGAATCGCGCAGCTCCGCAGCTTCAATGCCCGCTGCGGCAGCGACCCGAGCGAGCACCGCGTCTTCCCGATCCACCCCGGCTTCGACGTACACCTCGAAGCGATTGCACGTAGAAATCACCACCGACCCGGCAGTGAGAGCGGGGTCATCGAGTGCATCAATGACTGATTCGCCGCGTCGTGTGAGTCGCTCGAGCAACTCGAATGAGCACTGGTCTTGGTGAAATGACAGGGAGTGGAGCATACGCTGTTTCTGAGGTCGAGTGTTCTCTTGCTGCTACAGAGTAAGAAAATCATGGAAAGCTGTGTAGATCAGATCTATTACATCAGATCTATGGGTTACTATCTCGACCGATGAACATTCTTTCTGCGACCCATCCGCTCAGTGGTCCAACGAGCAACGCCAATCTCGTCCGTGCACTGCGCGGCGACCGACCTGAACAGACGCCCGTCTGGTTCATGCGTCAGGCAGGCAGATCGCTGCCCGAGTATCGGGCGCTGCGCTCCGAACACGGCATGCTCGATGCCTGCCTCACGCCAGAACTCGCGAGCGAGATCACCCTGCAGCCCGTGCGCAGGCACGGCGTCGATGCCGCGGTGTTTTTCAGCGATATCGTGGTGCCGCTGAAGCTCGTGGGCATTGACGTCGATCTCGTCGCGGGGCGGGGACCGGTGTTCTCCGAGCCAGTGCGCACAGCGGCAGACGTCGCGAAGCATCGCAGGGAGTTCACCGCCGACCGGCTCCGCGAGGCGCTTGATCCCGTGCGCGAGGCGGTCGCAGGCGTCGCTGCGGAACTCGGGAACACCCCGCTCATCGGGTTTGCCGGGGCGCCCTTTACCCTCGCCGCATACCTGGTCGAGGGAGGTCCCTCACGCGACCACCTCCGTGCGCGCACGCTCATGCACTCAGAGCCCGAGACGTGGCGCTCGCTGCTCGAGTGGGTGGCCGAGCTTGACGCGGTCTTCTTGGAGGCGCAAGTCGAAGCGGGCGCGAGTGCCGTGCAACTCTTTGACTCCTGGGCCGGATCACTGAGCGTCTCCGACTACCGCGAACACGTCGCGCCGGCATCGCGCAGGGCACTCGAGTCGGTGCGTGGCACGCGCTACGCACATCCGACGCTTCGCGGGTATGCAGACCGCCCGCTCGAAGTTCCGATCATTCACTTCGCGGTGGGCTCGGGTCACCTGCTCGAGGAGCTCGCCGGTATCGGGGTAAGCGCGCTCGGCGTCGACTGGCGCACCCCGCTCGACGAGGCCAGCGCGAGACTCGACGACGCAATGCCGCTGCAGGGCAACCTCGATCCCGCCTACCTTGGCGCATCGCCGGAGGCGCTCGAAGCGCATCTCGATGATGTACTCAGCAGGGGGCGCCGCGCCCCGGCGCACATCCTGAACCTTGGCCACGGGGTGCCCCCAGAGACTGATCCCGACACACTCACTCGTATCGTCGAGCTTGCTCACGCGCGATCTGATGCTTCGTAAGATGAGCACCCGAGCCACTGTCGCCGTCGTGGGTGGCGGGATCGCTGGGCTCGTTGCGGCGCGTGAGCTCGCGCTCGGCGGGGCGCAGGTATCGCTGTACGAACGAGCATCTGAGCTCGGCGGGCGCGTGCGAAGCGCGACCCTCGCGGGTGCCCCCATCGACGTCGGTGCAGAGGCATTCGCGACGCGGGGCGGGGCCGTCACGCAACTCATCGAGGAGCTTGGTCTCACGTCAGAAGTGGTTCTGCCAGAGCCGCTCGGTTCTTGGGTAGTCACTGCGGGAGGCGCGCTTCCGCTCCCTCCGGGAGGTGCGCTCGGTATCCCCACAGCACCACTTGGGCGCGCGGCCCGCCGCGTCCTTGGAATCCCGGGATCACTGCGAGCAGCGATTGAGCCGCTGCTGCCGCGTGACCGCCAGGTGGATCCAGCCACGACCCTTGCCGAACTCGTGCGGCGGCGGCTGGGTACACGTGTGCTCGACCGCCTCGTGCGCCCGATCGCGCTCGGGGTCTATTCACGTGAACCCGAGAAGCTTACACTTGGCGACCTCACAGACCTTGCCACCGCCTACGGTCGCGACGGATCACTCATCCGCGCGGCACGCACCCTCCGCGACGGCAGTAGTGCGGCAGGGGGTGCCGTCGCGGCACTCCGAGGCGGAATGACCGGGCTGGTGCTGGCGCTCGCCGCCGACCTTGAGTGGCTGGGGGTGTCGATCCACACCGGCGAGAGCGTCGATGATCTCGGATGTTTCGCTTCCGATGGCGCGGAACCCGCGGACGCAATCTTGCTCGCCACGCCCGAAGCGACGGCCCGCGAGTTGCTTGGTGGCGCTGCTGCTCTCGGCGCCAATACTGCCAAGACTGCCGAGGCTGCTGATACTGGCGCCGATCCACACCGAGCTCCACAACCTGGCACACGCGTCGAGGTCGTTGCGCTCGCGATCGAGGACTCGCGGCTCGACGATGCGCCCCGCGGCACCGGAGCGCTTGTGGCGCCGGGAACGCCCGGTATTGCGGCAAAAGCGCTCACCCACGTGACCGCGAAGTGGGCGGATCGACGAGCCTTGTGCGACCCGTCCATGCATGTTTTGCGGCTCTCATATGGGCGCGCGGGGAGCGAGCCCGAGACCGCGGCGCTTAACGATGCCGATGCGTACGAACTGGCTCGCCAAGATGCTTCGCGAATACTCGGGGTGGAGATTCGCGCAGACGCGATTCGTGACGCCGTGCGCAAGCTCTGGGTGACTGGCGCGGCGGCTGGCTCGAGTTCGCCGCTCACCCCACCGCGGGGAGTTGGCCTCGCGGGCGACTGGATGCACGGAACTGGCCTTGCCTCGGTGGTTCCTGGCGCCAGGCAGGCCGCACGTGCATTGCTCGCAGAAGTTCCACACTCTTTGAACGAATCAAACGAATCAGATGAAAGCCAGGTGCGATCCACATGAACTCCACGCCCCAGAGCCAGTCTGCCGGACGTGTCTATCGAGCCGAGGGGCAGCTTGCTGCTGCACCCGAGCTCATTCGCGTAGGAACACGGGGGAGCGCGCTCGCCGTCTCGCAAACCACGACCGTCGCCGAGGCGATTGCGCAGGCGACCGGGTGCGATGTCGCACTCGTCATCATCAAGACGCACGGCGATGTGTCGACCGCTCCGCTCTCGCAGCTCGGTGGCACCGGGGTATTTGTGAGTGCGCTGCGAGAGGCCCTGCTTGGCGGCGCGTGCGACGTCGCTGTGCACTCATTGAAAGACTTGCCGACGGGCCCGTGCGAGGGCATTTCACTCGGGGCGGTGCCGGTTCGTGCGGATCCCCGTGACGCGCTCTGCGCCCGAGATGGGCTCACGCTCGAGCAACTTCCGGCGGGAGCACACGTCGGCACCGGCTCGCCTAGGCGGGCGGCGCAGCTGCTCGAGCGCCGCCCAGATCTTCAGGTGCATGACCTGCGGGGCAACGTGGACACGCGGCTTGGTCGCGTGGGCGACGACCTCGACGCCGTGGTGCTTGCCGCGGCGGGGCTCGACCGTATTGGGCGCCAGAGCGCAATCACCGAGCGGTTTGATCTTGCTCAGACGCCAGCCGCACCCGGACAGGGTGCGCTCGCGATCGAGGTGCGCTCCTCCGATGTGGATCGCGCGCCGATCGCGAACGCTCTGGTCGCGCTCGACGACCCGCAGGCGAGGGCAGAAGCGCTTGCTGAGCGCGTGATGCTCGGAACACTTGAGGCCGGGTGCGCGGCGCCGATTGGAGCAACGGCCTCGGTGAGTGATGGATCGCTGACGCTCAGTGCCACGGTGTACAGCCTCGACGGCACCAGGCGGCTCACCGCGACCGCGTCGCTGCCGTGGGGCGGTGAGGGTCGTACGGCGAGCGCCTCGGCTCCCGAGCGTCTCGGCAAGCTTGTTGCGGCAGAACTCCTTGAGCGCGGTGCGGCAGACCTCGCGCCGCTAGGACCCCGCCAGTGAGTGATGAGAGCTTCGGTGGCGGGACCGGTCGGGAGAGCATCGACGGACCGCACGGGCTCGGTGAATTGCGTGGGCTGCACGTACTGGTTCCACGCGCGGGCGAGCGGGGCGAACTGATCGCTCAGCACGTGCGATCGCGCGGCGGGATCCCAGAACTCGTTCCACTCATCGAGCACGCCCCACCCGCGGATCCGCGGGAGCTTCTCGACGCCGTGTCGCGGTGGAATGCTCGCGAGTACGACTGGCTCGCCGTCACCAGCGCACAGGGTGCCGGCGCGCTCGCCGCTGCAGGTGCGCTGCACGGCCACGGCAAGGTCGCCGCGGTCGGCCCCGCGACCGCGCGCGCTCTCACGGCTGCCGGCTTTGAGGTGGACCTGCAACCAGACGGCGAGTTCACGGGCAGAGCCCTGGCCGACGCCCTCGTTGCGCAACTGCGCCCGCATCAGGTGTCGGGTGGCGCTCGCGTGTTGCTTCCGCTCTCTGAGATCGCCGAGCCGACGCTCGAAGACTCGCTTCGTAGAGCGGGTCATGATCCACATCGAATCACCGCGTACCGCACGCTCGAGGTTCCGGCGAACCCCGAGCGCGATGCTCAGCTTGCCGAGCGCCTTGCCGCCGTGCTCGTCATGAGCAGTTCGAGCGCCCGCGCGCTCGCGCGTCGCTTCGGCAACTTGAGCCCTCGCGTCATCATCGCCGCGATCGGCGAGCCCACCGCAAGAGAGCTCGCAGCGCTCGGCCTCCCCGCCCATGTCGTAGCGACCGAGCAGACAAGCGAAGGCCTCGTACGTGCGCTGGCAGAAGCCGTTTCGGTTAGCACCAGCAGCTCCACCGGCTCCGCCGGAACCACAGACCCGTCCACCCGCAGTACCCACAGCGAAGGAACTACCGCATGACCCTCACAGTTCGACCCCGTCGGCTGCGCGCAACGCGCGCGATCCGCGACCTTGTCGCAGAAACCAGGCTGCACCCCCGAGATCTCGTGCTGCCTATGTTTGTGCGAGAGGGCATCTCTCAGCCGAACGCAATCGCTTCGATGCCCGGCGTCATGCAGCACACCATCGACTCGCTGCGCGCAGCCGCGATTGACGCCGCCGATGCAGGTATTGGCGGCGTGATGCTCTTCGGTATTCCTGCAGAGCGCGATGCGCGCGGAAGCCAGGCCGATGACCCCTCGGGCATTCTCAACGTGGCGACGCGTGCGGTCGCCGAAGAGGTCGGCGACGCACTCGTCGTGCAGACAGACCTCTGCCTCGACGAGTTCACTGACCACGGGCATTGCGGCGTGCTTGCGCCGTCGAAGCAGACTGACGGCCCAACCGAGGTCGACAACGACGCGACGCTTGAGCGGTACCGCTCGATGGCGCTCGCCCAGGCCGAGGCAGGTTCCCGGGTGCTCGGCCTCTCAGGCATGATGGATGGGCAGGTTGCGGCCGTTCGATCCACACTCGACGTCGCGGGCCACTCAGACACCGCACTGCTCGCCTACTCGGCAAAATACGCCTCCGCATTCTACGGGCCGTTTCGCGAGGCAGTTGACTCGCAGCTCGGTGCCGATCAGGGGAGCCCAGGCGACCGGCGCGGTTACCAGATGGACCCCGCGAATCGGCGCGAGGGTCTGCTCGAAGCCCAGCTCGACATCTCTGAGGGCGCTGACGTAGTGATGGTGAAGCCGGCAATGAGCTACCTCGACGTGCTCGCCGACGTGGCGGCCGCGAGCAGCATGCCCGTCTGGGCATATCAAGTGTCGGGCGAGGCAGCGATGATCGAGGCCGCAGCTGCGCAGGGGTGGATCGACCGCCGCCGCGCCATCGAAGAATCTGTGCTCAGCATCAAGCGCGCGGGGGCCGATGCAATCCTCAGCTACTTCGCGGTCGAGGTTGCGGGGTGGATCCGATGAGCCTCAACTCTCAGTACGCGGAGCGCGCGACCCGGGTGATTCCTGGCGGCGTGAACTCGCCGGTTCGCGCGTATGGATCGGTCGGCGGCACCCCGCGCTTCTTTGTGTCGGGCAGCGGTCCCATCGTTACCGATGCCGATGGCGCCCAGTACGTCGATCTCGTCGGCGCGTGGGGCCCAGCGCTGCTCGGGCACGCGCACCCTGCTGTCGTATCGGCGGTGCAGGAGGCAGCGGCGCGCGGACTCGGTTTCGGCGCTTCTGTGCCAGCTGAGGCAGAACTCGCTGAGGCGATCATCGAGCGTATGCCCGAGGTGGAACGGGTGCGCCTCGTCTCAACCGGAACCGAAGCGACGATGACGGCGATCCGCATCGCACGAGGGGCGACCGAGCGGCCGCTCATCATCAAGTTCGCGGGTCACTACCATGGCCACTCCGATGGGTTGCTCGCGGCGGCGGGGTCTGGTCTCGCGACGTTCGGGCTTCCCGGATCAGCCGGGGTCACCGACGCCACCGCTGCGCAGACGCTCGTGCTGCCCTACAACGATCTCAGCGCGGTTGAGGCGGCCTTCGCGGCACACGACGACCAGATCGCTGCGGTCATCGTTGAGTCGGCGGCCGCGAACATGGGCGTGCTGCCGCCCGAGCCGGGATTCACCGAGGGGCTCATCTCGATCGCGCACAAGCACGGTTCGCTCGTGATCACCGATGAGGTGCTCACAGGATTCCGCGCAGGGCCATCGGGGTACTGGGGGATTGAGCGAGAGAGTATCGTCGGAGGTCTCACACCCGACCTCTTCACATTTGGCAAGGTGGTGGGCGGTGGCTTGCCGCTCGCGGCGCTCGGTGGCCCTGCTGAACTGATGGACCTCCTCGCTCCGCTCGGCCCGGTCTACCAGGGCGGGACGCTCTCAGGGAACCCGCTGGCTGTGGCCGCTGGCCTCGCAACGCTTGAGCATGCTGATAGTGCCGCATACGCTCGGCTGGGAACGGCGGCCGACGCGGTTGCCGCCTCGGTCACTGCGGCGCTCACCGAGGCCGGCGTCGCGCACCGCATACAGCGGGCGGGCACGCTGCTCAGCGTGCTGTTTGGAGACTTCCCAGAAGCGCCACGCACCTACGACGACGTGCTCACGCAAAACATCGAGCAGCACCGAGCCTTCTTCCACGCGATGCTCGCTGGGGGAGTAAACCTGCCGCCGAGCGCATTCGAGGCGTGGTTCGTAAGTGCGGCCCACGACGAGCGCGCACTCGAGCGGATCGCTGAGGCGCTGCCAGCCGCAGCTCGTGCGGCTGCCTCAGCTTAGGCCGCCGCCGCAGCGTAGGTCGCGCAAACGCAGAGGCAGCTGCCCGAGAAGTGACCGGGCAGCTGCCTCTGCGTTCTTGGGACGTAACCCGAATTACTCGCTGATAATCGGGCCGAAGGCCGCGGGCAGCGTCGCGCGTACTGCATCACGAAGCTCCGAGAGGGGCAGGGTAAAGCGGCCCTGCAACTCGATTGCCGCGTCGTCTCCGGTGAGATCGGTCACGCCGACCTTGAGCACGGGGTAGTTGCGACCCTCGCACAGGCCGCGGAACTTCACGTCTTCTTCGTGCGAGACCGCGACGAGCACGCGGCCCTGCGACTCTGAGAAGAGCGCTGCGGTCGCGTCGACCCCGTCGCGCTCCATGATCTCGTCGATCCACACACGTGCGCCCACGCCGAAGCGGAGCGCACCGTCGACGACCGCCTGCGCGAGACCACCCTCAGAGAGATCGACCGCGGCCGAGAGAAGGCCGCCCTGTGTTGCGGCATGCAACAGTTCGGCAAGGTTGCGCTCGTCGTCAAGGTTGGCCTTCGGGGGGAGCCCGCCGAGGTGGTCGTGCACGGCCTCGGCCCACGCAGAGCCATCGAGCTCGTCACGGGTGGTGCCGAGAAGGTAGAGGTGCTCGCCGCGATCTTGCCATCCCGACGGCACGCGGCGCGCCACGTCGTCGATGATGCCGAGCACGCCGACGACCGGCGTTGGGTGGATCGGGGTGTCACCCGTCTGGTTGTAGAACGAAACGTTGCCGCCGGTGACCGGCACCTCGAGCGAGAGGCACGCGTCTGAGAGGCCCTCGACGGCCTTTGAGAACTGCCACATGACCTCGGGGTTCTCGGGGCTGCCGAAGTTCAGGCAGTCGGTTACCGCTGTAGGCACCGCGCCCGATGTTGCAACGTTGCGGTACGACTCAGCGAGCGCGAGCTGTGCGCCAGCGTATGGATCGAGCTGGCAGTAGCGACCGTTCGCATCGGTCGAGATTGCGATGCCGAGCCCTGACTCCTCGTCGACGCGGATCATGCCCGCACCGTCTGGGAACGACAGCGCAGTGTTGCCGCCGACGTACAGGTCGTACTGGTTTGTGATCCACGACACATCTGCCTGATTCGGCGACGAAGCTACCGCGATGAGTTGCTCGCGCAGCGTCTCGTTCGCATCGTCGCGAGCGAGGCCCGCTGCGTTCACAGAGTTTGCTTGGAGCTCATCGATCCATGAGGGATACGCGACCGGGCGCTCGTAGACCGGGCCGTCGACCGCGACGGTCGACGGATCGACGTTGACAATCTCTTCGCCGCGCCAATTGATGACGAGGCGATTCGTGTCAGTCACCTCGCCGAGCACGCTCGTCTCGACATCCCACTTCTTCGTCACCGCGAGGAACTGTTCGAGCTTCTCAGGAGCAACGATCGCCATCATGCGCTCCTGGCTCTCTGACATGAGAATCTCTTCTGCGGTGAGCGACGGGTCGCGCAGGAGCACGCTGTCGAGCTCAATGAACATGCCGCCGTCGCCGTTTGCCGCGAGCTCGCTCGTTGCACACGAAATGCCTGCCGCGCCAAGGTCTTGAATGCCCTCAACGAGCTCTGCCTGGAAAAGTTCGAGGCAGCACTCGATGAGCACCTTCTCGGCAAACGGGTCGCCGACCTGCACCGCGGGGCGCTTCGTGGGGCCGCCCTCGTCGAAGCTGTCTGAGGCGAGAATCGACGCGCCGCCGATGCCGTCGCCACCCGTTCGCGCACCGAACAGCACGACCTTGTTGCCAAGGCCCGACGCGTTTGCGGTGTGCAGATCTTCGTGGCGCAGCACGCCGACTCCGAGGGCGTTGACGAGCGGGTTCGCCTGGTACACGCCGTCGAACACGGTCTCGCCGCCGATGTTCGGAAGCCCCAAGCAGTTTGCGTACGAGGAGATGCCCGAAACAACCCCGTGCACTACGCGGGCCGTGTCTGGGTGATCGATTGCGCCGAAGCGCAACTGATCCATCACGGCGACTGGGCGGGCACCCATCGAGATGATGTCGCGAATAATGCCGCCGACGCCGGTCGCGGCGCCCTGGAACGGCTCAATGTACGAGGGGTGGTTGTGGCTCTCAACCTTGAACGTGACAGCCCAGCCCTCACCGACGTCGATCACACCAGCGTTCTCGCCGATGCCGACCAAGAGACGCTCGCGCATCTTGTCGTTCACCTTCTTGCCGAACTGGCGCAGGTAGATCTTTGAAGACTTGTAGGAGCAGTGCTCAGACCACATGACCGAGTACATGGCAAGCTCACCCGAGGTTGGGCGGCGGCCGAGAATCTCTCGAATCTGGTCGTACTCGTCGGGCTTCAGGCCCAGCGCAGCGTATGGCTGCTCTTTTTCAGGAGTCGCGATCGCGTCGGCAACTGTATCTGGGCGGGCGAGGGAAGCAGAGGTATCAGTCACCCCCTCAGTCTACGTGGCTTTTCTCACGAAGAATGCCGCTCGCTGGGCGTCACATCGGGATGTTTTCAGGCATGTGTGTTGCCAATTGTCACCCCCGCGCGGAAGACTAGGGGCATGAGCGATACACACGACCAGCAGTTCGCAGAGTCTCACGCGCAGACTGCCCGCGAGACGCCAACATTTGCGCAGGGCTATCCCGCGCAAACGCAGACTCCACCTGCGGCTCCGAAGAAGATGTCGACGTTCCTCAAAGTGAGCATCATTCTGCTCATCGGCCTGACCGTGGCCTCGATTTCTCTGCTCTTCATCGGCGACTTTGAGGGTCGCTTCGAGCGCGTCTTCTCGACATTCGCGCTCTTCGCGGTCTTCGTGGTGTTTACTGCGATCGACACGAGTCGTGAACAGAAGAACGACTGGTACGCGCCGGTCGCGCTCATTGCCAACACGTACATTCTGGGTCTGTTGCTCATTGTTATCTGGATCACGCCGTACGACGCGTTCTCGCTCATGTTCGAGATTTTCTGGAAGTCGGTGCTCGTGATCGTGGTCACGAGACTCGTGATCTTGTGCTGCGAGTTGCTGCTGCGCGCCGGGGCAAAGGCTGGAGGAGCAACGAACACGTTCGCGTTCATTACGAGTGTGCTCGCGGTGCTGTCGGGCATTCTGTTCACCGCCCCAGTCGGTATCGAGGCCTTCGAACTCGAGATTCCCGACCTCTATTGGAAGATCGCCACTGCCGTGCTCATTCTCACCGCTCTTGGGCTCTCGGTGACACTGCTCTTGCGCTGGGCGAATGGATCAGACGAGCGCGCCGCGCGCCGCGAGTCTGCGCGTGCCGCTGAGGCGCAAGCGTTTGCCGGCCAGTCATATTCGGGGCAACCGTATGTTGCTCAGCAGTACGCGGGGCAGGGTTACGGTCAGGCGCACCCCAGTCAGCAGGCATACCCCGGTCAGCAGGCAGCAGCCGCATACGCGGGTGGGCAAGCTTCGGGTGCGTACGCGGGCGAGCAGCCCTCAGCTGCGTATGCTGCAGAGCAGCCCTCAGCTGCGTATGCCGCAGAGCCAGTTTCGGCCGAAGTTGAAGATGCGACAGACTTCGCCGATACTGAAGCTTCTTCGCAGCTCCTGCAGCCTGAGGGCTTCCAGTTTCAGCAGCGAGCACATGACGCCCAGCAAGAGGCTGCTCCTGCGGCGCCTGCGGCTGAGACCGTGGCTGAGCCTGAACCGCAACCTGAGCCAGAATTGCTCCCGTGGCCGACGTTTGCTGATGGCAGCCCGATCCCGGCGGGCCCAGACGGCCAGCCAGACTTCAGTGTTCCAGGGGCGCCACAGCCGCCGCAGGTCTAGTTGTTCGGGCCGATCCGCATACTCAGCAACACCCACCCTGCTTGAGCTCTGCACCCGTGCAGGAGTTATGCGCTTATGCAGGAGGAATTTCCAGGAATCATCCTGCATAAGTGAGGAATTCCGCTTGAAGTTTATTCGGGTTCAAGCGCTGCACGAGAGCCAATTTTTCGCGTTCTGACCTGGAGTTTAATGAAGCATGTGTATTCCTAGCTTGAACATCAGATGAATATGAGGTTAGGCTGACCTTTGCAAGGTTTCAATGGTGGACCCGGTCTGTGCACAGACCCCGACATTGAGACCTTGATTTGCTTCCAGGCGAAGCATCGCGCGCTACCTCCCCACTCTGAACGAAAGAGACACGATAACGTGAAACTCAGGCACACTCGTAGCTCTCGCCTGCTTGCAATGGCATCACTCGCGACTGCAGCAGCGCTTGCGCTCTCCGCTTGCTCATCCACAACTGAGGCCGCAGATGAGGAGCCGGCCGCGGCCACCTCCGTCACCATCACCGACAACCACGGCGAGGTTGAGGTTCCAGTGAACCCTGAAACCGTCGTCGCACTCGATAACACCTCGTTCGACACACTGAGCGAGTGGGATATCGAGCTTGCCGCTGCTCCGAAGGACGTCATGGGATCGGCTTGGCCCGAGTACACCGAAGACGAGACCGTGCAGAACGTCGGCAACCACCGCGAGCCGAATCTCGAGATTGTGGTCGCGGCGCAGCCCGACCTCATCATTGGCGGTTACCGGTTCGGTGATTACTACGATGAGCTCAAGGAACAGAACCCGCAGGCTGTCATCATTGAGATCGCACCGCGTGATGGCGAAGACCAGTTCGAAGAGCTCAAGCGTCAGACCGAGATTCTCGGCCAGATCTTTGCTCACGAGGACGAGGCTGCCGCGCTGAACGACGAACTCGATCAGGCGATCGCTGACGCGAAAGACGCGTACAACGGTACCGACACTGTTATGGCACTCAATATCTCTGATGCGAGCCTGAACTACCTGGCCCCCGTGGTCGGTCGCTCGGTCGGACCGGTGTTCCCAGCGCTTGGCCTCACCGCAGCTCTCGAAGCAGAGGGCGATGACGACCACAAGGGCAATGACATCGGAGTTGAAGCAATCGCGCAGTCGAATCCGGATTGGATTATCGCGCTGGATCGTGACGCTGCGATGAGGCCGGAGCCCGGTCAAGACGCGCCTGCTCCTGCACATGACGTGATCGCAAACTCTGAAGCCATGCAGAACGTTACTGCGGTGCAGAAGGACCAGATCATCGTGCTCGACAATAACTTCTACCTCACCGAAGGCATTCAGGCATACACGACTCTGTTCGCTCAGATTCGTGATGCGTTCGCCGCGGCATGAGCCAGCAGTCCGAGACAGCAGTAGCCCCACGGGGTGATGCTTCAGGGGCGTCCGTTCGAGTGAACGGGCGCCCCGCTCGGCGTTCGCAGTCGGCTCCGGGAGCGGCGGCCGATCCAAACCTAAATCCCCGCAAGCAGCGCAGTTTGCCCCTCATCGTTGCGATCCTCGTCACTGCCGTGATCCTCGCACTGTCGCTTTCGGTCGGCGCCTACGACATCCTCGGCAACGACTTTGGCGCCGAGATGTTCTGGATCACCCGTGTGCCCCGCACCATTGCGCTTCTGCTCGCGGGCGCCGCACTCGCTACGAGCGGGCTCGTAATGCAGATGCTCACGCAAAACCGCTTTGTTGACGCGACGACGTCTGGCACGACCGAGTGGGCGGCCTTGGGCCTCCTGCTCACCACGCTCTTCCTCCCAGAGGTGGGCCTCGTTGGCAAGATGGCCATCGCGAGTGCATCTGCGTTTGTCGGAGTGATGGTGTTCATGCTCATACTGCGACGCATCGTCATTCGCACGACGCTTGTGGTTCCGCTCGTCGGCATTATGCTCGGCGCTGTGGTGAGTGCCTTCACGACGTTTCTGGCCGCCCAGTTTCAACTACTGCAAATGATTGGCACGTGGTTCATGGGGAGCTTCACCGGCATCGTGCGAGGCCAGTATGAAGTCTTGTGGATCGTGGCCGTTGTCACCTTCCTCGTTTTCGTCATGGCCGACCGCATTACCGTCGCGGGCCTTGGAAAGGATGTGGCCACGAGCGTTGGCCTCCGGTATGAGGTCATCCTTCTTGGGGGGACCGCGCTCGTCGCTGTTGCTGCGGGTGTGACGACCGTCGTGGTGGGGTTCCTCCCGCTCATTGGGCTCGTCGTGCCAAACATTGTGGTGTTGATTCGCGGAGACAACGTGCGGAGCAACCTTCCGTGGGTATGTCTCGGCGGCGTTGTCCTCGTCACCGTGTGCGACCTGCTCGGGCGCATTGTGAACATGCCGTTTGAGGTGCCAGTCTCGATGGTTCTCGGTGTTGTCGGTGCAGTCGTGTTCATCACGCTCCTGCTGCGCCAGAGAAGGGTGATGTCATGACCGGTATAGCTCAGCTCGCAAGCCTAGGTACTGCGCCTGAGCGACCGCATGCCGAGATGAGCGTGTGGCGCCGATTCCTGCCGGTGAGCGTAGCGTTCGCCGCGGCCGCACTTATCGCGATCGGTATCGTGACGTACGGAAATCCGGCGCCTGCGGGAAGTATGGGATTCTGGATCATCGTGCAGACGAGACTTACAGCGCTCGGAACGATCGCGCTTGTTGCCATTGCGCAGGCGGTCGCAACGGTCATGTTTCACACGGTCACCTCGAACCGTATCCTCACCCCATCGATCCTGGGCTTCGATGCGCTGTACGTGTTGAGCCAGACCTCACTCGTCTTTGTCTTCGGAGTCTCGTCGACTGGGCTCGAGGGCATCCCGAAGATCATTGCTCAGAGCCTGCTCATGATCGTGTTCGCGACGGTCCTCTACGGATGGTTGTTCTCGGGGAAGCGCGCGAACCTCCACCTGCTCTTGCTCGTCGGCGTGGTCCTCGGCATCGGGTTCGGATCGATCTCCACGTTCATGCAGCGCCTCCTGACCCCGAGCGAGTTCGACGTGCTCAGCGCTCGTCTCTTCGGGAGTATCTCGAAGAGCAACGCCGATTATCTTCCGATCGCCGCAGTGATTGTGCTGATCGTTTTCGGGTACGTGTGGTCTCGCCGACGCATACTCGACGTCGTGGCGCTTGGCAAAGACGTCTCAGTGAGCCTCGGAGTGCGATACCGCCGCGAGGTCATCGTGGTGCTGGTGCTCGTCGCAGTTCTCGTGTCGGTCTCGGCAACCATGGTTGGGCCCATGACATTCTTCGGCTTTCTTGTTGCGACGCTCGCGTACCAGTTTGCGCCGGGGGACCGTCACGCAGACGTCTTGCCGCTCGCAATCGGACTCGGTCTCGTCACACTGCTCGGCGCGACGTTCGTGCTCAAACACATCTTCTCGGCGGCGGGTCTCGTCACGGTCATCATCGAGTTCGCGGGCGGCCTCCTGTTCTTGATCGTTTTGTTGCGAAAGGGGCTGCGTTGATTCAGCTCAATAATGTCGGGAAGGAGTACGCGGGGTGCCGCGTACTTGGGCCGATCAACCTCGAGATCGAACGGGGTGGTGTTACCGCGCTTATCGGCCCGAACGGGGCAGGCAAGTCGACGATGCTCACGATCATCGGGCGATTGCTTTCCGCGGACACCGGAACGGTGACGGTTGGTGACCTTGATGTGGTCTCAACGAAGTCAAAAGAGCTCGCGAAGGTCGTGTCGATTCTTCGCCAAGAGAATCACTTCATGGCTCGGCTCACGGTGCACCAGCTCGTGAGTTTTGGTCGGTTCCCGCACTCCGGCGGCAGGCTCACCGAGGTGGATCGCAAAGCGATCCACGCCGCAATCGCGTTCCTCGACCTTGCTGGCATGGAAGATCGGTTCATCGATGAGTTGTCGGGCGGCCAACGTCAGCGCGCATTCGTCGCGATGGTGCTCGCCCAAGACACCGACTATGTGCTGCTTGACGAACCGCTCACCGGGCTCGATATGCGGCACGCTGCGAGCATGATGCGTCAACTTCGAGCGGCCGCAGACGCGCTCGGCAAGACGATTGTGCTGGTGATCCACGATGTGAACTTCGCCTCAGCCTACGCCGATAGGATTGTCGCACTTGCTGACGGCCGCGTTATCGCGTCTGGAACGCCCGATGAGATCATGCAACCTCAGGTGCTCGAAGAGGTCTTCGGCACCGAAGTTGAAGTGGTGCAGCACGGCAACCACAAGGTTGCACTGTACTACCGAGTTGAACCACAACAACCTGCTGTCAACGTGGCAGTAGAACACGAAGGAGCACTCACAACATGAGTAACGAATCCGAGCAAGAAGCTTTCGGTTACGCGCTGTTTGCGGTCTTCAGGCGCAACCCTGATGTGCCACAGCCTGCCGAGGACTCGGCTGGTGCTGCTGAGCTCGAACGTGCTGCTGCAGCGATCGAGGCGCGTGGTGTGACGATCCGCGGCTGGTACGACACCTCTGGCCTCAAAGCCGATTCCGACCTCATGATCTGGCTGCACGGCCCCGACGCGCAGGATCTTCAGGCTGCGCTGCGCGAGCTACGCCGTGCCGCACCGATCGCGCGTCTGCTTCCTACCTGGAACGCGATGGGTGTGCACCGCACGGCTGAGTTCAACCGTGCGCACGTTCCGGGGTTCTTGCGCGGTGAAACCGCACGCGGGTGGCTCACGCTGTACCCGTTCGTTCGCGACGCAGAGTGGTACCTCATGCCCGACGAGGATCGGGCTCGCATGCTCGCCGATCACGGGCGCAAGGGCGCGACGCACACGTCGGTTGTCGCAAACACCATCTCAGCGTTCGCGCTCGGCGACTACGAGTGGTTGCTGCCGATGGAGTCTGACGAGCTCACTGATCTCGTCGACCTCATGCGCCATCTGCGCGCGACAGAAGCTCGCCGCCACATGCGCGAGGAGACCCCGTTCTACACCGGGCGTCGCATCGGGCTCAGCGAGGTGCTCGAAGTCCTGCGCTAGAAGCTAGGCACCTCCACCACCTACCGGCTGCTGCAGGGCAGGGCGGGCAGGGCAAGGCGGGTAGGCGGGGTGGATCCCTACACCCTCGCGGTGATTGCGTTCAGGGCGCTCTCGAAGAAGCCGAGCCCGTCGACTCCCGAGCGCATCGCTGCCGGGGTGTTCGGACCAAAGCCCGGTTCAATTGCGTGCTCGGGGTGCGGCATGAGCCCCACTACGTTGCCACGCTCGTTAGATAGCCCCGCGATGTCGTTCAGTGAGCCGTTCGGGTTGAGACCCGCGTAGCGGAAGGCAATGAGCCCCTCACCCTCGAGCTGCTTGAGGGTTTCGTCGTTCGCGATGTACCCACCGTCGCCGTTCTTCAACGGGATGATGATCTCCTGGCCCGCCTCAAACGTGTTCGTCCACGCCGTAGAAGCGTTCTCGACAACGAGGCGCTGGTCACGACGAATGAACTGCTGATGCGCATTGCGGATCAGCCCACCCGGGAGCAGGTGCGACTCAACCAGCATCTGAAACCCGTTGCAAATGCCGAGCACGGGCATGCCCTTGTTCGCCGCATCAATGACCTCGGTCATGATCGGTGAGAATGCAGCGATCGCGCCCGGACGCAGATAGTCGCCATAGCTGAACCCGCCGGGCAGAATGATCGCGTCAACACCCTGGAGATCGTGTGTGCCGTGCCACAGGGCAACCGGCTCTGCGCCCACGTGGCGTACGGCGCGCTGGGCATCACGGTCGTCGAGCGAACCCGGGAAGGTGATAACGCCAATACGGGCCGACATTAGCGAACCTCGGTGGGAACGCCGTCAACGCTGATCGCGACGACGTCTTCGATCACCGAGTTCGAGAGAATCTCGTCGGCGACCTTGCGTACCTCGGCGAGCACAGCGTCCGTCACTTCGCCCTCGACGGTGAACTCGAAGCGCTTGCCGATGCGCACGTTCTCGAACGAGCCGTGACCGAGGCGGTGCAGCGCACCGGTGGTCGCCTTACCCTGCGGGTCGAGCAGTTCTGCCTTCGGCATGACATCAACAACAATCGTGGGCAAAGAGTGCCTCCAACTCGCGAGTGAACAGTCTGGTACTAGTTTAGCCGCAAGATTTAGGCTAGACGCCCCACACCTCGTCGGCAGAGGTAAGCGGTGCATACGGGGGCTCGTGTCCGGTGAGAATCACGTACAGTTCGCGGTATCGCTCGTAGGTCTGATCCACAATTTCATCGGGAAGCTCTGGGGGAGTGCCCTGCGTATCCCAGTTCGACTTCAGCCAGTTACGCACAATCTGCTTGTCGAACGACGACAGCCGCTGTGCGCCGCTCAGCGCGGTGTCGTGGTAGCTCTCTGCGTCCCAGTACCGTGACGAGTCGCTTGTCAAGACCTCGTCTGCGAGTGTGAGCTCGCCAGTCAGTGGATCGCGTCCGAACTCAAACTTCGTGTCTGCGAGCACCACTCCTCGATCTGCCGCGAGCTTTCGCGCCGCATTGAAGATCTGGAGTGACGCGTCACGCAGCGCCTCCGCGGCCTCACGGCCCACGAGCTCGACCGAGCGTTCGAAGGTGATGTTCTCGTCATGCTCGCCATAGGGAGCCTTGTAGGCGGGAGTGTAGATCGGCTCATCGAGGAGGTCGCCGTCTGTGATTCCCTCGGGGAGCTCGATGCCACACACTGATCCGGTTTCGAGGTATTCCTTGTACCCCGAGCCTGTGAGCGCGCCGCGCACCACACACTCGACGGGGTACATTTCGAGCCGTCGGGTCACGACCGCGCGATCCAGCACCTCTTCGGGAACTGCAGGCGCATCGTCGCCAGCGAGGTGGTTTGGGAGTTCGATGCGCGAGAACCACCAGTTCGAAAGCGCGGTGAGTAGAGCCCCCTTGCCCGGAATCGGAGGTTCGAGCACGTGATCAAACGCACTGACCCTGTTGCTCGCAACGACGAGCAGATACTTCGAAGTCGCTGGGTCTTCGCCCGCGGGAACGTACAGATCACGCACCTTTCCTGAATAGATATGTGTCCATCCGTCAAGGTCTAAGGGGGCGGGAAGTGCATTCACATCGTCCATTGTCTCAGACATAGAATGGCGGGAGGGCGCGAGAGGAAGGTTCTGTGAATGTCAACTGTCGGGCTTGTTCTCGCGAGTAAGACTGCGGATGCGTCGTGCGATCTCGTTTGGTCTCATATCGTCGATGCCGACCTCAGGCAGGGGTGGTGGTCGGGCTCACAAATCGAAGCCAAACTCGGTGGATCGGTGCGGGAACACTGGAGCGAAGGCTCGGGTGATTCCAAGGTCGTACGCGACGCGACCGGCGTCATAGATGTCTGCATTTCTGGGCACGTACTCGGTTTTCGCTGGCGTGACGCCGTTGACGCGCATGACACCGAGGTGCTGCTTACGCTGCGATCTGGTGACAGCGGCAGTGCCAGTTCCACTGACATCACCGTGACTGAGACTGGCTTCGGTCGTTTCGCAGACGCGAGCGAGCGTATCGCCGATGCGCAGCAGGGGTGGATCGACTTGCTCACCGCCCTGGTCGCTGCGGTCAATGCCGCTGAGCTAGAAGCCCGGGCCACTCAGGCGGAGAACGCTACTGAAGCTGCCCCAGTGGCTGATTTTTCAGAGCACTCAGCGTCAGACGAAAACATGGCGCCAAACGAAGAGATTTCCTCTGAGAGTTCGTCTGACGCCGCAAATTCGCCCGATGCTGAAATGGCACCTGCCGCGGTGGATGAAGAGGCCGCAGAAGATGACGCAGACGCAAACGCAGCTGGTGCAGATGCAGACGCCGAAGCAGAGGCCGAATCCGAGGGGCAACCGTCGTTCGACGCGCTCCTGCGCGGCGACGTCTCGGGCCGCTAAGCCTCGGGCCGCTAAGCCACCCGCTCGGCGATGTCAGTTCTGAACTGACTGCCTTCGAGCCCAATTTCATCCAGTGCGGAGTAAGCGCGGGAGCGAGCCTCGGCAAAGGTCTCTCCGCGCGACACGACGCCGAGTACGCGACCGCCAGTCGCGATCCACCCACCTGTTTGAGTGCGGGACGTTGCTGCGTGGACCAGATGCACACCCGGAACCTGGGCAGCGTCTTCGAGCCCAGTGATCTCGCGGCCCGTCGTGACATCGCCGGGGTAGCCTTCACTCGCGAGCACGACAATCATCGCTGGCTCGTCGGCGAATTGAGGTGCGGGCAATGCCCCCAGGTCACCTTGGGCAGCGGCGAGCAGATACGCACTGAGCGGAGATTCGAGCCGAGCAAGCACGACCTGCGTCTCCGGGTCGCCGAACCGTGCGTTGAACTCGATTACGCGCACGCCCTTCGACGTAACGATCAGCCCGCAGTACAGCAGTCCGACGAATGGAGTTCCCTCGGATTCGAGCTGGCGCACGGTTGGCAGCGCAACCGTGCGGGTGATTTCCTCGACAAACGCTTCGGTTCCGCCCGGCAACCAGGGGAGCGGCGAGTACGCGCCCATGCCACCCGTGTTCGGGCCCTCGTCGCCGTCGAAGATGCGCTTGTAGTCTTGGGCAGGAGTGAGCGGGACAACGTTGTGGCCGTCGGCGAAGAAGAAGAGCGACACCTCCTGGCCGTCGAGAAACTCTTCGACGAGTACCTCTCCGTGCGGTGCCCAGGTTGCGACGTGCTCGAGGGCTGCGTCGCGATCCTCTGTGACGAGCACCCCCTTGCCCGCGGCAAGACCGTCGGCTTTCACCACGTAGGGTGCGCCGAACTCGTCGAGCACCGACCCCGCATCTGCCGTGCCGGTCACCTTGCTGGCCCTGCCGGTGGGCACGCCCGCCTCATCCATGATCCGCTTTGCAAACGCCTTCGAACCCTCGAGCTGCGCAGCCGCGGCGTCTGGCCCAAACACGGGCACGCCCGCGGCGCGCAGTGGATCGGCGACCCCGGCAACAAGCGGAGCCTCCGGGCCAACGACGACGAGATCGAACCCCCGGTCCGCAACGAATCTGGTCACGGCCTCGGGATCGGTGAACGCAAGGTCTGCAGTCTCGACTCCGAGTGCCGCGACTCCGGCATTGCCGGGCGCGCAGATGACTTCGTGGCCCGCGTCTTCTGAGATCAGAGAGAGGACAATTGCGTGTTCGCGGGCGCCGGGCCCCAAGACGAGAATCTTCACACACTCAAGGATAGTCTGGGCTCATGGCCAGGCGGAGAATCAGCGAGGAAGACGGAGTGAGCGCGCTCGCAGCCGTGGTGTCTGGTAGTGCTGAGCGAACTGTGCTTGCAACCGCAACTCGGTTTCTGCTCGAAGAACTTGCAGAGCGTGCGCCGGGTAAATCCGTTGAGGTTCGCGTACCGCCCTTCGGCGCGGTGCAGTGCGTGGGTGGTCTCACGCACACTCGGGGCACGCCGCCGAACGTCATCGAGACGGATGCCGCCACGTGGATCGGCATCGCTACCGGGCGTGTGAATTGGGATGCTGCAGTTGATTCGGGTGCCGTGAACGCGTCGGGGTCGCGGGCGGATCTCGCAGGACTACTCCCCATCTGGCGGATCGAGCCCTGAGCCTCTCCCAGGAGAGACCTGCGAGAATAGACGCATGGCAAGCGAAACTCAGCAAACCGTTGAACTCCAGCGCTCAGTGCGTTATGGCCGCCTTCTCATTGGTGGTGCGGTGCTTGGCGGTGCGATTGGATCGCTGATCACGCTGTTCTTCCCGATCGCAGAGGGCGCGCTCTACACCATGAGGCAGATCGCAGGGTTCATGCTGCTCATAGGTGCGGTCGTTGGTCTCGCGGCCGGTGGCGTGCTTTCGCTTGTGCTCACCGCGGTTGTGAAGCGGAAGCATGGTACGGGAGTCGTGGAACATGTTGTGGCCCACGAAGTTTACGAAACTGACTCAACCCAGCAGGTGCGCGACACCGAATAACTCGGGTACTTACCAAGCCTTCCGTGCGATAATCGGCACATGATTCAAGGGCTTACCGGCGCGCACCTCGTTGTTATCGTCTTTATCGTCGTACTGCTGTTTGGTGCGCCGAAGCTCCCTGCGCTTGCGAAGAGTCTCGGTCAGTCGATGAGGATCTTGAAGCAAGAGGTGAGCGATTCGGGCCCTGAATCTGAGGCAGCTCATCGCCCGGCAGACGACACCGAAAACAACAAGTAGTTCACACGTCAGTTTTGATCACGCATCTCGCAGTGATCTGCGGTAGTTTGTACTGAAGCTTAACCTGAGTTTGCAGCACCAAGAGGAGTACTTCGCGCATGTTCGGCAATTTGAGTGGCCCGACCCTCATCGTCATTATCTTCATTGTGTTGCTGTTGTTTGGTGCACCGAAGCTCCCAGCGCTCGCGAGAAGCCTCGGGCAGTCGATGAAGATCTTGAAGAAAGAGGTCTCCGGCGACGACGAGAAGACGGGTGAGCCCGGTACTCCCGAGGCTGGTGCAACCGGCACAGCGGATCCGGAAAGCCCAAAGAAGCCGGAGTAACTTTCGGAGCGCGCTCTGACGATACACTTCCCGGATGAGTGAGCCGCGTACCGTCGAAGAGTTTTGGATCGAGTGCCAGGCCGCGTTGCCTGGACTGCCAACTGTCTTTCCTGATGTGTGGGCCTTCGGTGCAACTCCGGTGCACGCCGACTCCCTCCTGCAACTCGTGCTTGCGGGTACAAAGACCGCGACAGCATCTTCGCTGTGGGATTATGAGCACTCAGGTGATCCGCTGCCAGTGCCCGGGATGCTGAACATCATCCTTGACGGGCAGGGCACGCCGCGTGCCCTGCTTGAGACGGTTTCACTCGTGACTGTGCCCTTTGATCAGGTGGATGAATCTCACGCTTTCGCAGAAGGTGAAGGCGATCGAAGCCTTGCGAACTGGCGTGAGGTGCACGAACGGTACTGGCGCAATCACTCAGAGAACCCTCGCGGCTTTGAGCCAGACATGCCGGTGATGTGCGAGCGGTTCCGGCTGCTGTACCGGGCCGAGTAATCTCGGTCTCGGGAGTGGGCATGGCAGTCATTGCTTGATGAACTGCGGAATAAGCCGAATCAACACCACCATCGCAACGAGCTCGATGAGTGTTTGAGAAACCACGACGAGTGGGGCCAGTTCGAAGCCTGCCGGAAGTGCGAGCACGAGGGGAAGCACCACAAGAGAGTTCCGAGTGGTGCCACTGAACACCACCGCGCGGCGATCAGGCAGAGAGAGCCTGGCGATTCGGCCGGTGAGCGCCCCGATGGGCACCAACAAGACAGCAAACACCACATAAACGAGAACTGCGAGCAGCAGTGCTCCCAGTTGGGTGCTTACTCCTCGGATTTGAGATGCGACAACTACCGCGAGAGTCAGCATCATCAAAGGCACCATCGCGCCTGTCATTATCGTGCGTAGCGACTTACCCCATTCGTTGCGGCGAGCAGCGAACTGCGTACCGATTGCGGCCGCAAGCGGAACGATGATGAGTAAGAAGAATGCGCTAACGAAGGGCTGAAAGTCGAGCCTCTCGACGAAACCATTTCCCAAGAACAGCCAGAAAAAGAACGGTAAGAGCAGCATTTGAGCCAGCATGAGCAGTGGAGTGGCGGCAAGAAGTTTGTCCTTTGAACCGCCGGCAAGGCCCGCAAAGACAATCACATAGTCAATACACGGAGTGAGTAAGACAAAGAGCACGCCAACGAGCAGCACTTGGTCATGCGCGACGATGCGAGACAGCACATAAACAACTGTTGGAACGATGATGAAGTTCAGTACCAGCACCGTGATGAGAAAGTGCCAACTCGTAAACGCCTCTGTGATCTTGGCGAAAGGAACTCCAAGAAAAGTGGCATAGAGGAGTAGCGCGAGCGCCGGGCTGATCGCAAATTCGGCTGGATACGAGACCCACGGCACGGTCAGACCGATGGTGGCGCCGATGACGAGTGCTACGAGGTAGAGGGAGACTTGTCGTCTTTCCATCCATTCCACAGCAGAACCCACATCAGTAGCTTGCCATGCCGCCTAGCCTTAGGTGCAGGATTGGGTAGGGCAGGCCTTCACCGTCGACTTCGCTTCTGCCTACTTGAGCGAATCCCTTGCTGAGGTAAAACGCGAAGGCGTCAGGGTTCTGCTCGTTTACGTCGACCTTGGTTACGCCGTGGTTTGAGATCATGTCGATGAGCAGGGCTGTACCGACGCCTTGTCCTCGGCACGCGTTCGTCACGAACAACATCTCGAGGTTGCCGTCAAGGGATCCCGCAAAGCCCACAGGCTGCCCAGTACGTTCAGCAATACGGAGTGTTACTGCGGGAAAGTACGCGGGTGCTAGGTTGCTTTCAATCCTTTCGAAGTCAGCTTCCTCAAGGAAATCATGTGTTGCTCTCACGGCGCTGCGCCAAATGTTGACGAGTTCGGGGTATTCAGTGGGGCCGTGACAATCGCGAATAGTTATGGGGTCATCGACTACGTCCATTGCTTGATTGTGCCACAGCAACGTTCAGGGCCAAGTTTGTTCGAGACTGCTTCACGTATAACAAGCTCACTTGTAGAGCTCGCGCCGATGCCCGACCTCGATTGCGAGCACAATGAGTTCGGTATCGCGAATCTCGCAGAGCACGCGATAGTCACCCACGCGGTAGCGCCACTTGCCCGATAACCCCGCGGTGAGACCTTTGCCCTGTAAACGCGGGTTGTCGCAGCCGTCAATATTCTTATTGAGCCACGCCACGATGATGCGGCGAACGCCTGGATCGAGCTTGCTGAGCTGTCTGTCGGCTCGCTGAGAATAGAGGAGACGCCACATTTAGAGGTACTTCGCCGCGACCTCGTCGGCTGTCAATGTCTTGGGGGCAACGTCAAATTCACGCTTCGCGTCTTCCCAGGCGACAAGATCCAGTTCGTCTTCGATGCGTGAGAGTGCCGTAGTACGAACGAACTCAGAGATACTCATGCCGAACGTCTTTGCGTAATCAGCAAGTACTTGCTTCTCGGACTCCGCGAGGCGCAGAGTGATCGTTGTTGTCGCCATGAGATCCTCCTGTGTTACATTGTAACACTTTCAGTGAATCGCTCCGTGGGCTGCCGCAGTAGCGGCACCAGCCGAGTGTTCGAACGCTATGCGTTCTCCCAGCTCGGCTTCCACCCCAGAGCTGGAGCAACATGCTTCGCGAACGACTCGAGAATGTGCAGGTTGTACTCGGGCCCGAGCTGGTTCGGGATCGTGAGCATGAGTGTATCCGCGGCCATCACAGCCTCGTCTGCTCGCAGTTGTTCGATGAGAACGTCGGGCGTTGCCGCGTAGGTTTTCCCAAACGTTGACTGCATCCCGTCGATGATCCCCACCTGGTCGCGGCTCTCGCGCGAGGGGAGTCCGAAGAACATCTCGTCCTGCTCGTTCATAATCGGGAAGACGCTTCGGCTCACCGAAACACGGGGCGATCCACTGTGGCCCGCCTCGTGGTACGCGGCATGAAACAGGTCGATTTGCTCGCGCTGCAACTCATGAAACGGCTTGCCGGTCGCCTCCGTGAGCAGGGTTGAACTCATGAGGTTTAGGCCTTTGCGGCCCGTCTCTTCGGCCGTCGCCCGTGACCCGGCGCCCCACCAGATGTGGTCGCGCAAGGTTGGCGAGTACGGTTCGATCGCCAGCTTGCCGGGAGGCGCCATCTGCGGGTCGGCTTCTGCAATCCGCTCACCCGAGATCGCACGCAGGAACAGGTCAAACTTCTCGCGCGCGAGATCGGCGCCGCGAGGGTCGTCCGAACCCGTATACCCAAAGTGTTCGTACCCGCGTACGGCTGGCTCGGGGGATCCGCGACTGATACCGAGCGCGAGCCTGCCATCGGCAATGAGATCGAGTGCTGCGGCCTCTTCTGCGAGGTACAGCGGGTTCTCGTACCGCATATCGATCACCCCGGTTCCGACCTCGATGTGCTTCGTGCGGGCGGCCATCGCGGTGAGCAGCGGGATCGGCGATGCCGCTTGGCGCGCAAAGTGGTGCACGCGCACGTACGCGCCGTTCACGCCGATCTCGTCGGCGCCTTCAGCGAGCTCGATCGTCTGCTTGAGCATGTCACCCGCGGTACGCACGCGCGAGCCGGGTACCGGCCCGTAGTGCCCGAAAGAGAGGAATCCGAAAGATTTCATGATCGGTATAACGCTTCTCTTGATATTACATTCCTGTGCATGCAAGTCGCGGTTTCGGTGAAGGCGGACATCGCGCCGATCCCACTCATAACGTCAAAACGTTTTGATATAGTCGAGTTGCGCGAAGCATTGCGAGTTGCAGCACGCAACTCGCAGATAACGAAACAGCACTTTGAGAGCGAAGGGGCCTCGGGTATGAAGCTCACCCACAGCGTAAAACAGATTCCAGTCGCGACTCGCCAGAGTTCTCGGGGAAGCGTCATCGCGGCTCGCGACTCGAGCGTCGAAGTCGGGCTCGAGATGTTCGACCTCGGGGGGAACGCAGTCGATGCCGCTGTCGCCACAGCGCTCGTCGCCGGCGTCATCGAACCGACCGAGACGACCCTGGCCGGCTGCGGCTTCATTCTGCTGCACCACCCAGAGCACGGACCCATCGAGGTCGACTTCGGGCCGTTGGCGCCAATGGCTGTGAGCGAAGACCTGTTCGAGATCGACACTGAAGCCGCGTCATCGAATGTGCTGGGTCTCGCACCGGTGAGGAATAACGCGAACGTGACCGGACCGTTGGCATCCGGCGTGCCACGGACCCTCTACGCGCTGCTCGAGACCCATGCGCGCTGGGGGCGGCTCAGCAGGCGGCAGGTGCTCGCCCCGGCGATTCGTGCGGCCGAAGAAGGCTTCGGTGCCGACGGCTGGTTCGTGCTGAATGCCCTGCAAGATGTCGACCTGCTCGCGAAAGACCCTGGCTGCGCGCAAACGTTTCTCGACGAGAAGGGATTGCCGATCGGCAGCAAGAGCGCGTCTGCCTACGGTAGGTCGGTTGATTCGCCGCCTCTGGTCAAGCAGCCGCTGCTCGCACGCACACTACGCACCCTCGCCGATCGAGGCCGCGAAGACCTGATCGCGGGAAACCTCGCCGAGGAGCTCGTTCAGACGTTTGCGGAGTATGGAATGGTGCTCACCCGCGATGATCTCGCGCGAATGGTGCCGAGGATCGGGGCGCCGCGCACGCTGAAGTTCCGTGGATCGACGGTCGCAGTGCCCCGGGCGCCAGGTGGCGGTCTGACGGTGCTGCAGGCGCTGAATGTGTGGCAGCATCTCGTGCCTCACGACCGGAAGCTCGACCGTGGCACCCGCGTCAAGTTGATGTCGCGGGTGCTGCGCAATGCGTTCGCAGACCGCTATCACTGGCTGGGAGACTGCGAGAAGCGGGCCATTCCCGTCGATGCGCTGCTTTCGGATGAGTACGCGCAGTGGCTCGCGAGCACGTGTGCGAACACGCCCTGGAACAATGATCTGGTGCAGGGGCCGCCGTGGACGTATTTCGCAGATCGCGCGCTGAACGATCCTTGGCCGTTCGACCCCGAGCAGCGGGCTGCACCCGGCTGGTCGAGCGATGGCGCGACAGAGCCGACGAGCGGCACCACGCACGTTTCGGCGAGTGACACCGATGGGTGGGTGATCGCCATCACCCATACCGCGGCGAACCATTTCGGGTCTGCGGTGCTCTGCCCTCGCACCGGCCTGTTGTTCGACTCTTCGATGGCGTGGTTCAATGCGAAGCCCGGAGCCGCCAACAGCATCGCTGCGGGAGCGAGGCCGGTCGCCAACATGGGGCCTGCTCTCGTGATCGATGAGCAGGGCGAAACCGTGCGAGCGGTCGGGGCGTCGGGAGGCAGACGGATCATCAGTGCCGTCATGCAACTCGTCATCGAGTTGGCTGAGAACGGCCGCTCGATAGAAGAAGCGCTGGCTCAGCCGAGAATCGATGCGAGCGGCGCCCACGTCGTGCTGCACGAGTTCGACGCGGAGATCGCAGACTCTGAACCTGAACTGGTCGCGGTGCTGGTACCGCAGCATTCGCTGGCGTATGAACTCGACTTCGCGAGGGCGAACGTCGCGGAGTACTGCCGCGAGGGAGTCGCCAGCACCGCGATCGAGGCGCGTGCTTATGACTACTAGGGCTCGCACCGCCCGGGTCCGAATCAACAAACGGTAACTAAATAGATTCAAAGGTTGCATGATTTAATTCCGGCCTCTACTGTATGTAAAAGTCAAAACGATTTGATTATGCTTTCATCGTTTGTAATCGAAGGAGATTCAGTGGCAAACAAGAAATCCATGTACGTGCACGGTGTGAAACTGGGTGCGCTCGCAGCAGCTGGCGCGCTTGCTCTCAGCGCATGCTCCGGCGGTGCAAGCTCATCGAGCGAAGGCGGGAGTTCAGGCGCCAGCTTCGCCGACATGTCACCGGTATCGCTCGTGGTGCAGTCGCCGTACGGGCCGAACCACTTCATGTCTCAGATGTGGGTCGATTACGCCGAGGTCGTCGAAGAGAAGTCGGAAGGAAAGATCACCTTCGACATCTCCTACTCTTCCGCTCTGAGCTCTGTTGCGGAGCAGGAAGCCGGCCTGCGTGACGGCCTGCTCGATATGGCGTGGTCGATGCCTGCCTACAATCCCGCCGCACTGCCGATCAATGCACTGATCACCGAAGTGGCATTCCTCACCGAGCAGACTCCGCTCGTCTCACAGCTGCAGGGGCACGGTTCCGCTCAGTTCGGCATGGAGAACGAGATTCTCAACAAGGAGCTAGCCGACAACGGTCTGGTCTCGTTGCTCACTATGGTCGGGCAGATGCCAAACAACGTCATGATCTGCACCGGCAGCCCGGTGCAGACTGTTGATGATTTCGCCGGCAAGCGCATTCGCGTTCCGGGTGCGGGTTGGGCCACCGAGGTAGAAGCTCTCGGGGCAACCCCGGTCAACATCGTGCAGGCAGAGGTTTACGAGGCGCTCGAGCGTGGCGTGATCGATTGCGCAGTGCAATCGCCTGCCAACAGCCTGCAGCTCGGAATGCTTGAGATCGCGGATTACTACTCGATCGACACCGAGGTGAACTTCCAGGGGTGGAACGGCACGCATATCACCATGTCGGAGAGCCGCTGGAACGAGCTTCCGCTTGTCGCGCAGCAGCTGCTCTGGGATGAGACCGGCAACACGCTTCTGCGCAGCATGCTCGTCGGGGGTATGGACGCGTGGGCGGAGGAGATCCTCGTCGCATCGGAGAATCTCGAGGTCATCGGATACGAGGACGACGTGCGCGACGCTCTGCGGGCGCAGCGCGAGAAGACGCTCGCCGATGTCGATGCTCGCGCAACCGAGCTGGCCGGCGAGGGCAACAACCTGCTCGCAGATTACGAGGCCGTTCAGTCGGATTGGCAGAACATCATCGCAGAGATCGGCTACTCAGATGATGAGCACCCGACCTGGATCGAGTGGGCCGAGGCCTACACCGCCGATCCGACCAGTGTTGATGCGTTCATCGACGCATACATGGAGCGCGTCCACACCCCCAACCGCCCTCTTTAACTTCTCCGGATTAGGGGGGGGGGCCCGTCCCCCCGCCCCCCCCCGCTTCTGGCGGATGCATATGCATGCACGCCGTATTTTTATAGATTGTAGGACTAGCTATGTCAGAACATGCGGGCAACCCCGAAGAGGCTCTGCTTGAATCCCTCGCGGAGGGTGAACCTGATCGCCGTCGACCGAGCGTGCTCGAACGCAGCACCGGTGTCGTCGGGATTATCGGCGGAATCGGAATTCTGCTTCTGCTCTTTCACGTCGTCGGAGACGTGGTGGCAAGGTTCGCATTCAACAAGCCGTTCAACGGTACGCTCGAGATCTCACAGTACTGGTACATGCCGATCATCGTCTTCTTGGGCCTCGCTATGGCTGAGCGCACCGACCAGCACGTTTCAGCTCCGATCGTGTACGACCGTTTGAAGCCCAGGCTCAAGATCGAATTCTCTGTGATCTCGATGTTGCTTTCCGTCTTGCTGTTGATCGGATACGCCTGGTTCGGCTTCGAAGAAGCAATGACGCTGATGCGCCAGGGCGCCGCCGGGATCGTCAGTGAAGTGCCGATCTGGCCTACCCGCTTTCTCGTACCGTTCGGTTCGTTGCTGTTGGCACTCGAAATTATCGCAAAATTCATCTCCAATGCCAAGCATCTGAGCAGGCTCGCCCGAGAGGAGGCGGCACAGTGAGCATCACCACCACACTCGAAGTCGCGCAGAAACCACGAAAGCTGCAGGATTACAATTACTGGCGTTCGTGGCCGGTCCGCATCGTCCTCTACGGGATCGGCTTCCTGACGCTTGCGGCTATGATCTTCGGAGGTCTGTCGCTGCCAGCGGTGGGCGGGCTCTCAGCTCTGCTCATGCTCGTTCTACTTTTTATGAACGTTCCCATCGGAGTGGCGATGGGCGTCGCTGGCGCCCTCGCGTTGCTCATCATGAGGGGACAGGGGGTCATGGAGGGTGCGTTGCGTTCGCAGCCGTATGGGATCACGGCGGTGTGGAGCTACACCGTGCTTCCCCTGTTCATCTTCATGGGCTTGCTGTTGTGGCGCTCGGGTATCTCTGAACGAATCTACACCGCAGCAACGAACTGGCTTTCGTGGATACCCGGCGGCCTCGCTGTCGGCACCAACTTCGCGGGTGCCGGCATGAGCGCCATCACCGGCTCGACGGTTGCGACCGTAGCTGCTCTCGGTCGAATCGGCCTGCCAGAGATGCTGAAACGCAACTACGATCCTCGCCTCGCCACGGGGTCCGTGATTATCGCAGGCACCGGTGGGCAGTTGATTCCTCCGAGTATCTACATGGTCATCTATGCGGGCATCGCCGCGGTGCCGGTCGGCCCCCAGCTCATCTCGGGTATCCTCCCCGGGCTGCTGCTCGCCACGTTCTACACCATCATGATCATCGGTATCGTCGCCGTTTTTCCGCATCTCGTCGGTCGCAAACGCGGTGAGAAGTTCGCTGATACATCCATTACCTGGGGTGCGCGCTGGTCTTCGCTCGCTCGAATCTGGCCACTACCGGTGCTCGTCATCGTGATGTTCGGTGGAATGTATGCAGGATTCTTCACGACGACAGAGGCCGGTGCGATCGGTGCGCTCGGCTCTTTGCTGCTTACCTACTTGTATCTCAAACCCAAGAAGGCAACGCATGCGGTCGGTCAGTCACTCAAGGACACGGTCGGCTCGACAGCGGGAATCTTTTTCCTGTTCTTCGGAGCAATGGTGTTCAACCGGGCATTGACCGTGAGCGGCGCGACCAACCTCATTACCGAGTTCATCGATGGCTTGGGCCTGAACGCAGTCGGGTTCTTGCTCATGCTCATCGTGATGTACTTGATGCTCGGGATGGTGCTCGACCCTTTGACTATGATGCTCATCACTGTACCGCTGTTGATTCCTTCGCTCGACTCACTCGGCATCAGCCTGGTGTTCTTCGGGGTCTTCGTCGTGCTACTCGGTGAGCTGGCAGTGACCACTCCGCCCGTCGGCATGATGGTCTTCATTCTCTTCAAACTCGCGCAGTTGAAGGAGGTGAACCTCGGCCGAAAAGTAACATTGGGGCAGGTTTTCATGGGTTCGGCGTGGTTCTTGCCGATATCTGTGGCGCTGCTCGTGCTCATGGTCTTCTTCCCGCAGATTGCGACCTGGCTGCCAGAGCAGATGTCTCAGCGCTAGCTGCGTGCGGCAGATCGGGCAGAGGGTTCGAGAATGACGAGACGGGTTAAGTGGAAGGGCGCGCTTTAGGGCTCGAAAGGGTGTTCCTCCACTTGATCTGCGGCCTCACCACAACCGGGGTGGCAGGGGGCGTTCCATCGTCGGCAAGAGAGATCGCTAGTTTCACGGCTTCGGCGCCCGCCTGTTCCATGGGCAGCTCGAGCGAGGTGACCCTTGGGGTGCTCGACCTCGTGAGCTCGCTATCTGTGAGGGCGGCGAGTGAGAGTGCTTTCGGCACCTCGACGCCGAGCTCCTGTGCGACATCGAGCACACCGCGAGCGAACGTGCTGGGGCCCGTGAGTATCGCGTCAGGTGCTTCTTTTCTCGAGAGCAGTTCCCGCGCGCGATCAATCGACCCCTTGATGCCGGTGCCCTCGTAGATTGCGAAGTGCTCAGCTTGCAGGCCACGTTCGGCGCACCAATCGAAGTAGGTTTGGGTCGAGATTCTATTCCAGCCGTTCGATTCGGTTCCCGATATGAAGGTGATTCGTCTTCTGCCCTTTTCGTACATTCGATTGAGAATCGCTCGAACAGGGGTATCGAATTCCATGTTGACGACCCAGGGGATGTCGGAATGCACCGGATCGGCGTCGATCATCACGATCGGGATGCCGCGTGATCGCAGCTTCGCGACCACCTGATCGTCATAGTAGGG
>JBEBUJ010000007.1:0-50647 GCA_040393365.1 Leucobacter denitrificans | reverse complement strand
ACTACGGTTTCTGGTACCGTCATTCTAGGTTCGAGTCCTGGTATCCCAGCCACATAAGCCCTGATCTTCTGCGAGAAATCAGGGCTTAATGCTTTACTCGACACGGAACCTAAATCACGGTAATGTGTACACATAGGTTACACAACTGAGAGGGGTGGTGGAGATGTCGCTGACAGTGGGGGTGCGCGAGTTTCGCAAGGGGCTTGCTGACTACATAGACGGCGACGAACCCGTGACGGTAACTCGGCATGGTCGTCGCATCGGCGTGTTTATTCCGACCCGTAGTGACCGCAAGGAGACCATTGCCGCGTACCAGGCCGCTACTGAAAGGCTCCGTGCGCTTATGACCGAACAGGGGATTGACGAGGATGAGGTCGTAGCCGAGTTCGATGCGGCGCGGAAGGCTCGTAGTGCTGCGCAACGGAAGGATGCAGCCGTATCGTGACTTCGCGGCGTATCGTTCTCGACGCCAACATTCTAATTCGGGCCGTACTCGGTGTGAAGGTTGGCGGTCTGCTTGCGGAGTATGCGGAGTCGGTCGAGTTCTTTGCGCCGGTGATTGCGTTCGAGGACGCGGAGGTGAACCTGCCGCCTATTATGGCGAAACGGGGGATCGGAGAGGCTGAGCTTTCTCTCGGGTTGAACGCGGTGCGTCTGCTTGTCGAGGAGATTCCCGATGAGGTGACCGAGGTGAGACGGGCAGATGCCTTGTTGCGGATCGGTCGCCGCGATCCAGATGACTGGCCGATTGTCGCAGCGGCCCTCGTACTCGAATGTCCGATCTGGACGGAAGATAAGGATTTCTTCGGAGCTGGTGTCGCAACTTGGACGAGTGACCTTGTGGAAATCTACTTGCGAGGCGACCAGTTCGGGGCGGTGGCGAGCCAGAACAATACGGGGTACAAAAGCTCTGAGCAACCCGAAACAAGCGGTATCAACCCGCGCGAACCCGTAGTTTGAGCTGCACTCAAGGCCACTGTCATTCTAGGTTGCGTCCTTGCATTTTGGTCGTGTAGGAGTTCTTGTGAGTTCACCGATTGGGTTTCAACGCGTGCAAAATTTGCATGAGTTAAAGACGAAGCTGACTGAACGCATGAGTGCCGTTCAGTCTGCTCGTTTCTACGTGAAAAGACCCAACTTCTATTTCACCTTTAGACGTTCTAAGGTGAAATAGAAGGCAAAGATGGGAAGTTGCGATGGCCCGTTCTGTTGAGCGCCTATGGCACCCGATCGACTTCCATGCCTGTGCGCTCGCACCTAGCAACGGGAGCGAATCACTCAATTCATCGGGAGCATAGGCGAGGTAGCGACCCGGAGTACGATCCTTGCGACTTAACCCAGCCGCGTCTTGGCCCACCGTTGCCACTCAAGACTTAACCAAAACCGGTGTGACGTTCTCCTACGTAGTTCTACTGATCGACATGACCAGCCCCAATTGGTACGGTGAGTGGTGGTGTATTTCTCTCCCAAGAAAAGGTGAAACATGGCGAAGTATCGCGTTCAAAACCCGGCAACCGGCGAAGTTGTAGAAACTTTTGAGTCGGCAACCGATGAGCGTGTCGAGGAGCAGCTCGCTGCCGCGGATGCGGTGTATCGCGAGTGGCGTGAGCGGAGCGTGCAGGAGCGCGCAGGCGTCGTGAAGCGCGTTGCCGAGATCTTCGCGGAGCGCCGTGAGGAGCTCGCCGAGATCATCGCCCTTGAGATGGGGAAGACCATCGCGGAAAGCCTCGACGAGGTTGATTTCGCGACCGACATCATCGAGTACTACGCCGTCTACGGCCCTGGCCTCATCACCGACTACGAGATCCCATCGACGATTCCGGGCAAGGCCGTCATCGAGCACCTGCCAGTGGGCGTGCTGCTCGGCGTCATGCCATGGAACTTCCCGTACTACCAGGTCGCACGTTTCGCGGCACCGAACCTCGTACTTGGCAACACGATCCTCTTGAAGCACGCAGACATCTGCGCTCGCTCGAACCTCGTCATCCAGGAAATCATGGAGCAGGCGGGTGTGCCAGTAGGTGGCTACCAGGCGCTGTTCACGTCGCACGATCAGATCGCGACTATGATCGCCGACCCACGCGTGCAGGGCGTTTCGCTCACTGGGTCCGAGCGTGCGGGCGCAATCATTGGCGCGCAGGCGGGCACACACCTGAAGAAGTGTGTACTCGAGCTTGGGGGTATTGACCCGATGGTGGTGCTCGATTCCGACAACGTTGCTGAGATCGCGAAGACGGCGTGGGACTTCCGCACGTACAACGTCGGCCAGGTGTGCAACTCGAACAAGCGCCTCATCGTGATGGACGACATTTACGACGAGTTCGTCGCCGAGCTTGTGAAGCTCGCTGACGGGCTGAAGCCCGGTGATCAGTTGAACATGAGCGACGGGGAGTACGCGCCGATGTCGACGCGAGCCGCCGCCGAGACCGTTGACGCGCAGGTGAAGCAGGCGGTCGCTGAGGGCGCACGCGTGCTCGCTGGCGGCGTGCTTTCTGACGGGCCCGGCGCGTACTACTCGCCGACCGTGCTCGTGGATGTGCCTCGCGAGTCGCAGTCGTACCGCGAAGAGATGTTTGGGCCTGTCGCGACCGTGTACCGGGTGTCGAGCGACGAGGAAGCGCTTGAACTCGCGAACGACTGCGCGCTCGGTCTTGGTGGATCGGTGTTCTCGACCGATGAGGCTCGCGCGGCTCGTGTCGCGTCGAAGCTCGAGGTAGGCATGGCGCACGTGAACACGATCGCTGCTGAGGCGGCCGAGATGCCGTTTGGTGGGGTGAAGCGTTCGGGCTTTGGTCGCGAGATGGGGCCGGTTGGGATTGGTGAGTTCGCGAACAAGCGACTCTACTTCGTAGCCAAGTAGACGCCGCGATCCACAAGAGTGAAGGCCCAGGGTGTGAGAGCGCTCTGGGCCTTGCTCCTACTCCATGAGGAGCGCGGCGAGTGAGGCCCCGAGTTCGGTCGCGCGCTCAAGGTGCGCGTCGTCAACCTCGCCGGTGAACACGAGCGGATCGGCCGCGAGCGTCCACCCGTACCCGGTGGTGATCGACTTCATCGCGTTTTCTGCCCCGGTGGTGTCATAGCCGCCGTGGATCCAGTACGAAAACGGCCGCTTGGTCGTGACCTCGTGCGTCGCATTGAAGGTCGTGTCAAAGAAGTGCTTGAGCGCACCAGAGATGTAGCCGAAGTTCGCCGTGGTGCCGAGGAGGTAGCCGTCGGCCGAGAGTACATCATCGATGGTGGCTTCGAGCGCCTGGCGTTCAATGATCTCGACGCCCTCGATCGCCTCGTGGTGCGTCCCAGCAAGCACCGCATCGGCGATGCTCCGCACGGCCTGGGTGGGTGAGTGGTGAACGACGAGCAAGCGAGTCATGGGATCCAGTGTCTCACTCACGGGATACGGCGTGGAAGTGGGGACTGTGGTGTGGCGTGGTGGCTCACGTAGCAGCGCGACTATCCTGTACGCATGAGTGACGCAGTTGCCACGTATCTCGCGCAGTTTCCTGACGAGACCAGGTCGCGCCTTGAAACGCTCCGTGCCCTAACTCTTCAACATTGCCCACGCGCTGTCGAAGCGGTGAGCTACGGGCTCATTGGGTACAAGCTGAATGGGCATCCCCTAATCTATCTCGGAGGGTTTCAGCGACACATCGGCCTCTATGCGACCCCGGTAGGGCACGAGGCGTTCGCTGATGAGTTCGCACAGTATGTGCAGGGCAAGGGGTCTGTACAATTTCAGCTCTCTGATCCACTGCCGATCGACCTCATCACGCGCGTAATCAAGCATCGGGCACAAGAGGTGGGAAATCAGTTGCCTTCGATCGGTCGCCCGGCAACCCAAGCCCTCGAAGTCATCGGCGTTACCGAGATGCGCCAACTTGCGGAGCACTCAGAGGGCGAGTTGCTCGCGTTGCACGGGGTCGGCCCGAAGGCGATCCGCATCTTGCGCGAAGCAGGGGTGCGATTGCGCGGCGACTAGCCGCGGTGCACTAGTCCTCTTCGGGCTTGAACTCGAGCGAGAGCGAGTTCATGCAGTAGCGGTTGCCGGTCGGGGTACCGAAGCCGTCTGGGAAGACGTGGCCCAGGTGACCGCCGCACTTCGCGCAGCGCACCTCGGTGCGGGTGATGCCGAGCGAGTTGTCTTCGAGCAGTTCGACCGCGTCTTCGCGAACCGACTCATAGAAGCTTGGCCAGCCGCAGTTCGAGTCGAACTTGGTACCGCTCTTGAAGAGCTCGTTGCCACACGCAGCGCACGCGTAGAGGCCCGCGCGTTCCTCATCGAGAAGCTCGCCGGTCCATGCGCGTTCGGTGCCGGCTTGGCGAAGTACCGCATACTTTTCCTCACCGAGTTCGGCGCGCCATTCTTCTTCGGTCTTTGAAACTTCGTATGCCATGTCTCAACTCTACGCCCTTGATTGGGGGAGTGCGGACCGGTTGCGTAATCGAGCGCAATAGTGCAAGGTGTGGTCACTCTGGGGGGCAAGATGGATCGACGCTCCCTTCCCGCACTCTGACGTATGTCAACCTCAGGTTGACAACCATTGTCAACCTGAGGTTTACTTAATGCATGGATCAGCTACAGAACGCGCTTGACGCGGTGAAGGCAGCCGAAGCAACTCTCGAGGCGGCAGTCGCGGCCGAGCGAGCCATCGGCAAGTCGTGGGCCGACATTGGCCTGCGTCTCGGCGTCACTCGCCAGGCAGCATTCAAACGCTTTGGAAAAGTCACCGACATTTTGACAGGAGAAACCATGACAGCTCGAAACGTTGACCATTTGAAAGACTCGGCAGAAGCATTTCTCACCTATGTCGCAAACGGCAATGAGGAGCTTGCGATGGGGATGATCCACCCAACTGTGCGCAAGGAACTGCCGTGGGAGACCATCTCGGAGACCTGGAATCGGTGCCTCACGGAGTTTGGAACGCTCGAGGGATTCTCGGGCACATTCGTTACGTACCCAGGTGGCGCTTCGGCTGTCGACGCGCACGCGCCGATGGACGAGGCCAAACTGCTCGGAATCTCAGTGGTGTCGACCACACTCATTCAGGAGGCAGGCGAGCTGATGGCGCGCGTAGCATTCGACAAAGACGATGCAATCGTCGGCATTCTGTATCTGCCTGTCGACACTGCTCCCGAGTCGTTCCCGTTCTGAGGCTCGCCTGAGTCACCATGTGCTTCCGCTCTCTTCCGTAATGACCCGCAACATAGCCGCGTCGGCGGCATATGTGAGCCTAAGCTGAAGGCATGACTGACCCCCGCTCACAATGGAACTATCAGGTGCGACTCGGCTGGGGCGTGAAGGGCCTCGAACGACTCGCCGAGGCAGACATTGTGGTGGTCGTAGATGCGATTGGCGCAGACGATGCCCTCGTCGCTCGGGCAGCTGGGCTCGAGCATGGCCCCGCGGTATTTGGCGGATCGCTTCGCAACGCGACCGCCACGGCGAAGGCGGTTTATGATGAGCAGCTCGCCCGCGCGGGTCGCACGACGATCAACCTCGTGCTCGCGGGTGACAGCGGGGAATTCGCAGTTGAGGACTACCTCGCGGCCGGAGCGATCGCTGACGCGCTCACCACGCTCGGCCTCGACCATTCGGCGCCTGATGTCGCTGTTGCGACCGAGGGATTCCGCGCGCTCATCCGCGCGGTGAAGCACCTGTTCCTCGCGAGCGCATCGGGTCTTGAACTGAAAGAGGCGGATCGCCGCGACGAGGTCAAAGCGTCGGCCGAACTCGACTCTGAGGCCGAGCCCGACCGACGCGCGTAAGACCTACGCTACGACCTGGCGCTTCGATGAGATGACGCCGGTGTCGAAGCCGGCGAGGTGCAGGCCGCCGTGGAAGCGAGCGTGCTCGATCTTCACGCAGCGATCCATCACCACGTCGAGCCCCGCGTCTTCAGCGATTTTCGCAGCCTCTTCGTTCCACGAACCGAGCTGCAGCCAGAGCGCCTTCGCGCCGATCTCGACAGCCTCCTGAGCTACACCTGGCAGATCATCGTGTTTGCGAAACACGTCGACGATGTCGGGCACGACCGGCAGATCGGCGAGCGACGCGTACACGGGCTGGCCGAGAATTTCGGTCGCTCGTGGGTTCACGAAGTACACGTCGTAGGGCGAGCTCGAGAGCAGGTACGTCGCGACGAAGTAGCTCGCGCGCGAGGGGTTGTTTGACGCGCCCACGATTGCGATCGACTTGGCGCGACGCAGGATTCCGAGACGCTCGGGGGCAGTCGGCCCCTGCCAGGTGCGCTCGGCATGGGCCGGGCCAGCGGCGGGCGCGGGCAGCGCGCACGCATCACCCTGAGGTGCCGCAGCGGGGGTGTTCACGTCGCTCATCGGGTTTCTCCTGTCGCGAGGGTGAGGGCCTGATCCAGATCCCATACGATGTCTTCTGGGTCCTCGATGCCGACCGAGATACGGATGAGATCTGCGGGCACGCCCGCCTTCTCAAGCTGCTCGTCGGTGAGTTGCTGGTGGGTCGTTGAACCCGGGTGAATGACGAGTGTGCGAGCATCGCCGATGTTCGCGAGGTGGCTCGCGAGCTGCAGCGAGTCGATGAACTTCGCACCCGTCTCGCGTGCGGCCTGCTGACGCTCTGCGTCTGAGTCGAAGTCGCCCGATGGCCGCACGCCGAACGCGAACACCGATCCAGGGCCGAGAGGCAGGTACTTCTGCGCGCGCTCCTGGTGCGGGTGGCCGTCGAGGCCGGCCCAGGTGACGAACGAGATACGTGGATCGTCAGCGAGCCACTCCGCAACGATGCGCGCGTTCGCGACGTGCGCATCGATCCGCTGCGGCAGTGTCTCGACGCCCTGCAACAGGTTGAACGCTGACTGAGGGCTGAGCGATGGGCCGATATCACGAAGCTGTTCGCTGCGGAGCTTCGTGAGGAAGCCGTACTCGCCGAAGTTGTCCCACCACGAGATGCCACCGTACGAGTCGACGGGCTCGGTCATCGTGGGGAACTTGCCGTTGCCCCAGTTGAACGTGCCCGCCTCGACGACGACCCCGCCGAGGGTGGTGCCGTGGCCGCCGAGGAATTTCGTCACTGAGTGGATCACGATGTCTGCGCCGTACTCAATGGGGCGCACGAGGTATGGGGTCGCGAGGGTTGCGTCGACGACAAGCGGAATGCCAGCCTCGTGAGCGACCGCAGCGAGTCCCTCGATGTCGGCGATCTCGCCGCCCGGGTTACCGATTACCTCGACGTAGAGCGCCTTGGTGTTCGCTCGAATCTCCTTGCGGAACTCCTCGGGGTCGGCGCTCGCGACGAACGTCGTGTCGACACCGAATCGGCGAAGCGTCACGTCGAGCTGGGTGACAGTGCCACCGTAGAGCTGCGCCGATGCGACGATGTGGTCGCCCTGACCCACGAGAGCTGCGAAGGTGATGAACTCGGCAGACATGCCGCTCGCGGTCGCAACTGCGCCGATGCCACCCTCGAGCGATGCGATGCGCTCTTCGAGAGCCGCGACGGTCGGGTTACCGATGCGTGAGTAGATGTTGCCATACTTCTGCAGGGCGAAGAGGTTCGCTGCGTCTTGCGAGCTGTCGAACACGAACGACGTGGTCTGGTAGATCGGTACGGCACGGGCGCCTGTTGTCGCGTCGGGGGTGCCTCCAGCGTGGAGGGCTCGGGTGCGGAACCCGAACTGGTGCTCACTCATTTGGTCTCCTTGTCGCGGGCCGCGTGCACGGCTTCGCGCACGCCGTCAATGGCCCAGGGGTTTTGCAGGCTGGTGGTATCGCCGAGCGTATCGCCCTGCCACAGCTGCGCAAGCAACCGTCGCAGAATTTTACCCGAGCGAGTCTTGGGAAGTTCAGGAACGCGCACAATGATCTGCGGTTTTGCGATCGGCCCGATGTCGTGGGCGACCTGTGCGCGAAGTTCATCGTGCGAGGCTAAGCCTGCCGATCCATCGACGACGAACGCGGCGACTGCCTGGCCGGTGAGTGGATCGAACACGCCCGTCACACCCGCCTCGCCGACCGCGGGGTGCGACACGAGCGAAGATTCGATCTCGATGGTTGAGAGGCGGTGGCCCGACACGTTCACGACGTCGTCGAGGCGCCCGAGGATCCAGATGTACCCGTCGGCGTCGATGGTCGCGCCGTCACCCGCCACGTAGTACGCGCCGTGCTCGCCGTGACCCGCAAACGGTGCCCAGTACGAGTCGCGGTAGCGCTCTGGGTTGCCCCACACGGTTCGGGCCATGCCGGGCCACGGGCGCCTGGCCACGAGCGTGCCAGACCTCCCCGGTGGGACCGGGGCGCCCGACTCGTCGACGACCGCAATGTCGATGCCCGGCAGCGCGATGGTGGCTGATCCTGGCTTGAGCGTCGTAACACCCGGGAGCGGCACGACCATCGCGGCACCGGTCTCAGACTGCCACCACGTGTCGATCACGGGGGTCTCGTCGCGCCCGAAGTTGCGGCGGAACCACACCCACGCCTCGGGGTTGATGGCCTCGCCGACGGTGCCGAGCAGGCGGATCGACGAGAGGTCATGGCCGCTTGGCTCATCGGTGCCGGGCAGGTCGTCACCGAACCAGGTCATAAACGAGCGGATCAGGGTGGGAGCCGTGTAGTAGACGGTCACGCCGTAGCGCTCGATGATCTCGAGGTGCCGCTCACGATTCGGGGTGTCGGGCGTGCCCTCATAGATGACCTGGGTGAGTCCATTCGAGAGTGGACCGTAGATCTCGTACGTGTGCGCCGTCACCCACGCGAGGTCGGCGGTGCACCAGTGCACGTCGCCAGGCTTCGCATCGAAGTGTGCCCAGTGCGCGTAGCTCGCGTGCGTGAGGTATCCGCCAGACGTGTGCACGAGGCCCTTGGGCGTGCCCGTGGTACCTGAGGTGTAGATGA
Organism: Leucobacter denitrificans; assembly: GCA_040393365.1. Taxonomy (GTDB): domain Bacteria; phylum Actinomycetota; class Actinomycetes; order Actinomycetales; family Microbacteriaceae; genus Leucobacter; species Leucobacter denitrificans_A. The sequence continues at coordinate 41,782 of JBEBUJ010000007.1, read as the reverse complement.
TGAAGAGGGGGTGCTCAGAGTCGAACGCCTGTGGGGTGTGGCTGTCTGGCTGCCTGTCAACGATGTCATGCCACCACACGTCGCGTCCTTCGGTCCATGCAATGTCCTGCCCGGTGCGGCGCACGACGAGCACGTGTTCGAGGTCTGGCAGATCCGCCGCCGCGATATCTGCCGCTGACTTCACCTCGACCTGCTTGCCGCGGCGATGCTGTCCGTCTGTCGTGACGAGCAGCTTCGCGTGGGTGTCTTCGAGCCGGAATCGCACGGCCTCTGCCGAGAACCCGCCGAACACCAGCGAATGCACAGCGCCAATGCGCGCGCACGCGAGCGTGATGACGACGGTCTCGATGAGAACGGGCAGGTAGATGACGACGCGGTCTCCCGGCTCGATGCCGAGCTCGGTGAGCGCGTTTGCGGCCTGGGCCACTCGGCGCTGCAGATCCGCATAGCTCACGGTGACGCGATCGCCCGGCTCACCTTCGAAGAAGAGCGCCGTCTTGTCGCCGTGGCCTGCGTCGACGTGGCGATCCACACAACTGACGGCGACATTCAGTGTGCCACCTGCAAACCATGTGGCCTCGGGCACAGTCAGCCCGTCGGGGCCCGGGGTGGGCGGTGACCACGTGTGCGCGGTGTGCCAAGGGGTCTCCCAATCGAGCCGCTCGGCCGCCCGCTCCCAAAACGCGATCGGGTCGGCGTTTGCGGTCTCGTATACCGACGCGTCGACGTTCGCTTGAGCGGCAAACGCAGCAGGGGCGGGGTATGAGCGCGTCTCGATCAGCCGATTCTCGACGGGGCGTGCGTCTTCGGTCACATCCACCTCTTGAGTACGGCCTTCTCAAACACCACGAGGATCGCGTTCGTGATGGTGCCGAGCAGGGCGAGCAGCACGATGGCAAGGAGGATGCGGTCGACGCGGCCCGTCTGCTGCGAGTCGTTGAGCATCCACCCGAGGCCCATAGAGGCGCCGAGGAGTTCGGCTGCGACGAGGAACAGCCACGCCTGTGCGAGCGCGAGGCGGAGGCCCGACACAACAGACGGCACAACCGCAGGCAGCTGCACCGTGAGGAACAGCGACCAGCCGCGGAGGCCGAAGGTGCGGCCCGCCTCGACGAGCTGCGGGTTTACGTGGCGCAGGGCGTCTGCGACGGTCGTGTAGACGGGGAAGAACGCGCCGATCGCAATCAGCGTGATCTTTGACTCTTCGCCGACCTGTAGCCAGAGAATGAGCAGCGGCACCCACGCGAGTGACGGCACGGCGCGGAGCGCGACGAGAGTCGGGGCGAGGAGCACCCCGCCAATGCGCGAGAGGCCAACGATGGCGGCGAATGCGAGCGCGATGAGCGAACCGGCGGCAAAGCCGATGAAGACGCGCTGCACTGAAATCGCGATGTGCAGCCACAGCTCGCCGCGCTGCACGAGTTCGATGCCGGCCTCGACGACTGACCACGGAGTCGGAAGCCGATACGTTGGCACGATCCCGGTCGTGGTGACGAAGTGCCAGAGTGCGAGAATGACGAGCGGAACGACAAACCCGCCCGCGACCTTCACCCAGGGAAGCGACCACAGGGGCGCACGCTGCTGCGCCGCCCCTGTGGTCGTGGTTGTGCCTGTGGTCACTTGGTTGCCTTCAGAGCGAACTCGTCGAACACGATCTCTGAGATTGCCTTATCGAGTGCCGCCTGGCCGCCCGAGACGTCGCCCGACTCGGCGATGATCGGAGAAATGGTGTTCAGCACGTCAACCTGTGCCTGACCGGGAACGCCCGAGACATCGAGGTTCGAGCGCTCGGCGATAACCTTCTTCGCGACCTCAATGTCAATCGACGCTGCATCGGCGAGCAGCTGTGCGACCTCGTCAGGGTGCTCCGCAGCCCAAGCGCGAGCCTCTTCGTAGGCGTCAACGACAACCTGTGCGACGTCGGCGTGGTTTTCGATGAAGTCCTCGGTCGCGTTCAAGAACCCGTAGGTGTTGAAGTCAACGTTGCGGTAGATGAGCTTTGCGCCCGAGTCATGCTCGGCCCCGGCCATGATTGGGTCGAGCCCGCTCCATGCCTGCACCGATCCACCCGTGAGGAGTGACCAGCCGTCAGCGTGCTGCACGTTCTGCACCTCGACGTCGTTGATTGTGAGGCCCGCGGCCTCGAGTGACTGGAGGAGGAAGAAGTAAGGGTCGGTGCCCTTGGTGGCGGCGACCGACTTGCCCTTGAGCTGTGCCACATCGGTGATGTCGCTGTCGGCGTCGACGACGATTGCCGACCACTCAGGCTGCGAGTAGATGTTGATCACCTTGATGGGTGAACCATTTGCGCGAGCGAAGAGCGCGGCAGAGCCTGCGGTCGAGCCAACGTCGACCGAGCCCGAACGGAGCATCTCGTTCGCCTTGTTGCTGCCTGCAGACTGGAGCCACTCGACCTCAACGGTGTCGCCGAGTGCCTCTTCGAGAAGACCCTGCTCCTTGATGACGAGGCTCAGCGGGTTGTAGGTCGCCCAGTCGATCGAGAGCGTGTTGGTCGACCACTCACTGCCCTCTGCCGGTGCGTCAGAGCCGCCGCCTTCACCCTGTACGCAACCCGCCATTGAGAGCGCGAGGAGGCCAGCGACAGCGGTCGCTGTGATCGATCGTGTGGTCTTCTTGGTGATGCTACTCATGCGTTCTCCTTGGTGGTGTGTTTGTGAACACCGAGCCCGTCAAGCAGGCCGGTGCGCAGATCGGTGAAAGCACGTGCGCCGCGATCGCGCGGGCGTGTGCCAGGTACAGAGACGAGACGGGCGATTGAGCCGTTCGATGGGCGGGCCTGCACCGTAGTCTCGTGGGATGAAGCGGGTGTGTGGGCCGCAGAGCCGAGAGCACCAAGGCCCGAACTCGAGCCGAGTGCCACGACCTTCGCGCGCGGGCGCTCGGGCTCGGCGCCTGAGGCGTGCAGGTTGCGGAGCATGAGTACGCGATCCGCAAGATAGATCGCCTCCTCGACGTCGTGCGTGACGAGCACAATCGTCGTGGGCTGTGCGCGGTGGATCTCAAGCAGCAGGTCATGCATCTTCAGGCGCGTGAGTGCGTCGAGGGCTCCAAAGGGTTCATCGAGCAGCAGCACGCGTGGGCTGCGGGCGAGGGCGCGTGCGAGCGAAGCGCGCTGTGCCATTCCGCCGGACACTTCGCGCGGGCGCTGATCTGCGGCGTGGGTCAGGCCCACGAGGTCGAGGAGCTCAGCGACGCGTTGTTTCGCCTGGCGGCCGCGGGTGCCACGGGGGAGGCCGAGCGCCACGTTCTGGGCGATGGTGCGCCACGGAAGCAAACGAGGCTCCTGAAACGCTATCGCCGTGTGGTCGTCGTGCGCGCGAATGCGATCCTCATCGATGGTGATTGCACCCTCTGTTGGTGCATCGAGCCCTCCGATGAGGCGAAGCAGCGTCGACTTGCCGCAGCCCGAAGGGCCGACGACCGCGATGATTTCGCCGACGTTGACATCGAGGTCGAGGTTGCGCAAGACGGTGCGCGGGCCTTCCTGCGTGGAGAAGGTGCGCTCAACGTTCTCGATGCGCACGCGACCCGCAGGCGCGGCCTGAGGGGTCTCGATCGGTTCGGGCATAGGTATAAGAATGCATGGCCTTTTTGAAATTGTGAAAGAGTGCTGTAACACTCCGACGCATTCGCGCGCAATTCGCTTGGCGCTTAGGCCAACTGGCGCCTGAGCGTGAAGCGAAGTTGTGGCCCACGGGCTAGCTGGGATTACGTCGCTGTTCTGCTTTCACAAGTCCGCCGCCGATAATGAGGCGTTGGATTTCGCTCGTGCCTTCGTAGAGCCTCAGTAGCCGCACGTCTCGGTAGATGCGCTCGACTGGCACCTCACGAATATAACCGGTGCCGCCATGTACCTGAACCGCCTTGTCAGCGACCCTTCCGACCATCTCTGTGCAGTAAAGTTTCGCGACGGAAGGGGCGATCCTGCGATCCTCGCCGGTGTGGTACTTGCGGGCGCACTCCCGTACCAGCGCCTCTCCAGCTGACACACCGACTTGCATATCAGCGATGTGTGCCTGTACCAGTTGGAAACTACCGATGGGAGTGCCGCCTTGGGTTGCCGTGGCTGCATACATCACTGACTCATCAAGTGCGCGTCTGGCTGCTCCCACTGCGAATGCTGCTACATGTACCCGTCCACGGGCGAGCGACTCCATCGCTGCGAGGTAACCGATCGACTCTTCACCGCCAACGAGCGCCTCAGCGGGTACGCGAACATCTATGAGGGTGATGTCTGCGGTTCCGGCACCTTCTTGTCCCATCTTTTTGTCGTGTGGACCAATCTCAACCCCTGGGGCATCCGCGGGAACGAGGAAGACAGCGATGCCGGTGTCTTTTCCCACTGCTTCACGAGTGCGAGCGAAAAGCATGAACAGGTGCGCGGAGGGCGCGTTCGTGATGAATCGCTTACTGCCATTGATAATCCAGTCGCCGGTCGCCTGGTCTTGCACTGCCTTAGTGCGAAGACCTGCAGGATTCGACCCAGCGCCGGTCTCGGTGAGAGCAAACGAGGCGACAAGCTCGCCAGAAGCGATGCGATCAAGCCAGGTCGCTTTCTGCTCGTCAGTGCCATGATTCACAAGCACTTGGCCAGCAATTCCATTGTTTGTGCTGAACATTGAACGCACCGCGAACGAGGTGTAACCGAACTCCATCGCGAGTTCGGCGTCTTGCATCAGATTGAGACCGAGTCCACCCCACTCTTGCGGTATGGCGTAGCCGAACAAGCCAAGCTCAGCGGCCGCCTCGCGCAGGTCGTCAGGAACCTTATCGGATTCCATGATCTCGGATTCACGTGGAACGACCTTGGATCGCACGAAGTCTCGAGTGGCCGCCAGTATTTCAGCAAAGTCCTCGTCGCTGACCTGAGTGGGTGTTGGTTCTTGAACGCGTACCATTGCGGGTCTCCTTTGGCTCCTAAATCGCGCAGCTCGACGCTGATGCTACGTGATCACTGTAGAGAGGAAGAGGCCTCCGGGCCACGTCCCGAAGTACCTAGTTGTGAACGAAGATTCACGCGGGATGAATAATGATTCTCTAGCCACGGTGCTGGCCTCCAAACTCTGTGGCGGCAAAGAATTTCGCAAGGTATCGATCCGATCTTGCTCGTGAACTCGCTCGCATTGCGGAGCACCCTCGCGCAGCGCGCGTAGCTCGTCTGCTTTGCGAACTCGCAATGCCTTTGTCTACTATGAAGCAACAGTGTTGTGTTCCTTTCGGAGTTCAGATGCCAGAGATCAGCGGGTTTCTGCACCGGGCCGATGACCGCGAGCTTGTGAAGAGCGCGCTTCGAGTCATGGGTTCCAAGGTGCTTGTTGACGTAATCTTCGGTGGGCTACTCGATGGCAACGAACTTTTCATCACGGATCAGCATGGCGGCCGGACAAGAAGTGTGCTCGGACAGCGAGTGCGGGTGGGCGAAGGGCTCGGCGGGCAGGCCATGCAGCGCAGCCAGCCACTCGGCGTTGCTAACTATCTTGAGTCAGACAAGATCACTCACATGTTCGATAGTGTGATCCGCACCGAAGGGCTTTGCACAATGGCTGCCGTGCCGATTGTGGTTCGCGGAGCGTCGCGGGGCGTCTTGTACGCTTCCACACGCGATCGCTATCATCTGGGGCCGAGTATCCTGCGTGAGTTTCAGCAGGCCGCTGCGGCAATAAGTTATGAGCTTCAAGTGCGTGATGAGGTGGATCGGCGCCTCTCGATGTTGCGGGTTGCGGATAGTGCAGATATCGGTAAAGACCAGGATTTAACCGAAAGTGTGCGAGAGATTCACGCTGAACTGATTTCGATGTCGCAACTCGCGGATGACAAGCAGTTTTCTGATCGTCTCTACGAGCTCGCCATGACGTTGAGCCCAGTGCAAGCAACACCCGGTGCCACGAGCATCAAGCTCTCGAAGCGACAAACCGATGTGCTTTCCCAAGTAGCGCTCGGCTGCGAGTACGCGGAGGTTGGTCGTCGTCTTGGGCTGCAATTGGTGACTGTACGTAGCTATATGCGAGCGATCATGGCGAAGCTCGAAGCGCGCAATCGTGTTGAAGCGGTTGCGATTGCCAGGCGTTACCGCCTAATTCCGTAGCTGGTTCGAGCCTCGTAGACGAAGACGTTTTTACGTTTCTCGGCTCCCGTATCTATGAATCGCCCACCGGGCCGGTGTTTCCCTAAGCGTTCCGTCATTCTCAGGTACCGACGAGATCTTTCTTGGGATGAATTCTCGTTCACAAACAGGTACTTCGGGACGTAGTCGTGGTTCTTTTCTATATCTACAGTGATCACGTGGTCTCAGCGTCGAACCACTTGAATCAGGAGCCAAAGGAGACTCAGATGGCCTCAACTGCGCTCAAGCGCAAGCCCCCGAGTATGGGCCGCGTCGCAGCAGCAACCACTGTCGGTACCACAATTGAGTACTACGATTTCTTCGTTTATGGGACTGCTGCCGCACTCGTATTTCCAACCGTATTCTTCCCTGCCCTTGGCGGCGCAGCGGGTACTGTCGCGGCATTCGCGACCTACGCGGTTGCATTCTTCGCAAGGCCCCTCGGGGCTGTGGTGTTTGGTCACTTTGGTGATCGCATCGGGCGTAAACGTGCACTTATCACCACGTTGCTCATGATGGGTATCGCGACGGTGCTCATCGGTCTTCTACCGCCGAGCGCTGCTATCGGTGTTACTGCGCCGATCCTGCTCGTGATCCTTCGTTTTGTGCAGGGGCTCGCTGTCGGTGGTGAATGGGCGGGTGCCGCGCTTATGGCGGCTGAGTACGCGCCGCCGAAGCTACGCGGCTTCTTCTCGTCAATGCCGATGATCGGTCCGGCGATTGGGTTTGGACTCGCGAGTGCAACGTTCCTGACCACGAACATCGTGATGGGAGACTCCTCCGAAGCCTTCATCAGTATAGGTTGGCGTGTGCCCTTCGTATTGAGTGCGCTGCTCGTCATCATCGGCCTCTGGATTCGCCTCAGTATTGAAGAAACTCCGGTGTTCCGTGCGGAATACGACCGTTCGCTCAAGACCGGAGCCCGAAGCTTGCCGGTCATTGACGCACTCCGTCGGCGGCCAAAAGAGGTCGTGCTCGGCGGCATGGCCTTCACGGCGCTCTTCGCTTTCTTCTACATCGGAACGGCTTTCCTCACGAGTTTTGCATCGGCTACGCTCCTGTTGCCTCGTAACGAAGTGCTGGGTGGCGGCATCATCGCCTCGGTCTTCTTTGCGGCTTCCACGCTGCTTTCAGGATGGGTATGCGATTACGCTGGCAGGAAGAAGGCGCTCATAGGGGCGGGAGTATTTGCCTTCGTATGGTCATTCGCACTGTTCCCCGTGCTTTCCGTTGGAGTTACGGAAACCGGCGGTAGTGCGGTGATGTTCACAGTAGGTCTCTCGGTGACACTCTCGATCGTGGGCTTCATGTTCGGCCCCGCCGGGTCGTTTCTTCCCGAGCTCTTTCCTACCCGGTTCCGTTATACGGGTGCCGGGATGGCGTACAGCCTCGCGGGCATCCTTGGCGGCGCGATCCCACCACTTGTGGCAGTAGGTATTGCCGCTGCATTCGGCGGTACAGGAGTCGGTCTGATGCTCGCAGGCATCGCGGTACTCAGCGTGATCACCATTATCGCGCTCCGCGAAACCAGAGGTATTGACCTTGAGTCGGAGGGACTTACCGCCGAGGACCAACAGTTGACCATAACCACCACATAAGCAACTCGAGTGGGCGGATCACATGAGCTGATCCGCCCTTCCCTTTAACGATTGGTGAACCAAGATTCACTTTGCGCAACCACAAGACACGCCAAGAGCCACACGCAAGCGCCTAGGAGGAGCCCGATGAACGACCGGATTACGGTAGAGCAGTTGGCCGTCGCCCGCGATGGGTCCGGTTTTGCTGCGGCTGCCGGTTCCCAGGTGGAGGCAGCTCAGGCAGTACGAACCGCGCGCGCAGGAGTGCGTACGCGCCAGATCTTGCGAGCAGCAGCGCAGCTCATGTCCCGCACAGGCAGCAGCGCCGTTTCAATGCAGGCGATTGCAGACGAGGCCGGTGTAAGTGTCGGCTTGCTGTATCGATACTTCAGCAACAAGCAAGATCTCGTACACGCGATCATCGTTGAGGTGCTCGAAGATGCACAGCGTAGGGTACCTCGGGCGATCTTGCAGGCGAGTGAGGATCCAGTGCGCAGGCTCGTTGCTGGGTTTCGATCATACTGTCATGTCATCGCAGAACATCGCCACGCAGCAGTGTTGACTTACCGTGAATCAAAGGCGTTGAGCGGCAGTCGCCAGGAGCATCTGAAAGTGCTCGAAGCAGCCACTACCCGTCCACTCGCGGATGCGATCAGGGAAGTGGTACGCGCTGACATCGGGACGACAGTAGATCCCGATTTGCTCGCCTATGATCTCGTGCTCTTCGCGCATGCCTGGGCGCTTAAGCACTGGTACTTCGAGCCGACTCATTCGCTCGATAAGTACATCGAGGCTCAGACCTCTCTAGTGCTGTATGGATTGATCCCTGCCGATCGACGGACAACCTATGCCGACCTGCTGATCTGAACAGGCCGGGAGTCAACAACACCATTGGACAGATACTTTCCCCGATCACATCAATAGGAGACCGAAATGACCGAGTACGAAGACATCATGTACGAGCTAGATGGCGGTACCGCCATCATTACTATCAACCGCCAGCACCGTTACAACGCCTTTCGGGGGAGGACAGTTGATGAGCTTATCGGCGCATTCCGCACGGCGTGGGCTGATAACAGCGTGCAGGCGGTCATTCTCACGGGTGCCGGGGACAAAGCCTTTTGCACGGGTGGCGATGTGAAGCAGCGTGCCGAAACTGGTGACTACGGCCCCACCGAGTCAGGAATGTTCGAGATCGGAAATCTACACAAGGTAATCCGGGATATTCCGAAGCCGGTGATTGCGGCCGTAAATGGTATTGCCGTAGGGGGTGGGCACGTATTACACGTGCTGTGCGATCTCTCGATTGCATCGAGTACTGCTCGTTTTGGTCAGGCAGGTCCCAGGGTTGGATCATTTGACGCCGGATTTGGCTCGGCTTACCTTGCTCGCGTAGTCGGAGAGAAGCGTGCTCGGGAAATCTGGTACCTCTGCCGTGTGTACGATGCGCAGACAGCAGAGCGATGGGGTCTTGTAAACACTGTCGTGCCCCCAGAGCAGTTGATGGAAGAAGCGAAGGCTTGGGCTGCTGAGATTGGGGAGAAAAGCCCGACCGCATTGCGTTTCCTGAAGCAGTCGTTTAATGCGGATACGGATCATCAAGCGGGTTTGTCGAACCTCGCGATGTCGGCTCTCGACCTCTTTACTGCCTCTCCCGAAGGCATGGAAGGCGCCGCGGCCTTCGCGGAGAAGCGCCGTCCCGACTTTGCTCAGCACATGAACTGGCACTGACCTACGCAAATCGCATCGCTCCAGTACTACAGCTAAGGAATATGTTTATGTCGCATCTCAAAAACAGGATCATCATTGTTACCGGCGCCGCGAGTGGAATCGGTAAGGGTATCGCCACGCGTCTCATCGCAGACGGTGGCACAGTTGTTGTCACTGATATTAACGAGGCTGCAGCGTTGAAGACCGCTACAGAGCTCGGATCCAACGCCTTCGGCGTTCGCACCGATGTCACGGATCGCGCAAGCGTAGACGCCATGGTTGCAGAGGTGGTCGGACACTTCGGCCGGATCGATGTGGTGGTGAACAACGCGGGCTGGGACAAGGTCGGCCCGTTCGTTGATAGCAAGGTCGAGGATTGGGAGCGCATTGTTGCGATCAACCTCTACGGCCCGCTGCATGTTTCGCAGGCGGCGCTGCCCACGCTGATGAAGCAGGGTTCAGGCTCAATCATCAACCTTGGCAGCGACGCGGCACGCGTCGGATCCTCGGGCGAAGCTGTCTACTCGGCAACGAAGGGCGGCGTGGTCGCTTTCACGAAGACCCTTGCGCGTGAACTCGCTCGCTACCAGATTCGGGCGAACGCTGTGTGCCCCGGTCCCGCTGATACGCCGCTATTCGCTGGTATCTCTGAAGAGAACCCGAAGCTGCGCGAGGCGCTTGAACGCTCCATCCCGCTACGTCGACTTGCACAACCAAGCGACCTTGCTGCTGCTGTGTCGTTCTTCGCCGGTGACGACAGCAGCTACATCACGGGCCAGACGCTATCTGTTAGCGGCGGACTCACGATGATCTGATCCATCTGGGTGTACGACCAGCTTGCCGCTCGCCCTTCTACTCAACAACAAGATTTGAGGAACCATGATAACCACTACTCTTCCTTCCCCCGCCTTCACCCAGACATTTGAAACACTACTCACGCAAGAAAAGATCACGGTCTACAGTGAAGCGGGTTTCTGGCGTAATCGATTGTTGATTGACTACCTTGACGAGGCTGTTGCAGCGCATCCGGAGCAGGCAGCGATTGTCGATCGAAAAGGGTCGCTCACCTACCGGGAGTTCAAACAGCTTGTAGATCGTGCCGCCCTTGGCTTTCTTGAGCTCGGTATTCACAGTGGTGACACCATATCGATCCAATTGCCGAACTGGCGAGAATGGCTCATCGTGCATTACGCCGCTGTTCGTATCGGGGCGGTGACGAACCCGCTTATTCCCATCTACCGCGACCGCGAGGTCGGATACATGATGAAGAAGTCGCGCACGAAGCTCATTGTCACCGCTGCCGAGTTTCGTGGCTTTAATTATCCTGAGATGATAGCCCGTCTTCGTCCCGGCCTGCCGAAGCTGCAGCACGTGCTTGTTGTCGGTTCGTCGGGTGAGTTGCCGCTCGGTGAACGCAGCTGGGAGGAATTCATCGCGACGCCATGGGAACTGCTTCGTGATCCTTTGCGTCTTAGCGCACGGCGGCCCGATCCGAACGACGTCGCGGTGCTGATGTTTACCTCAGGTACGACCGGACGGCCCAAAGGGGTGATGCACACGCATAACGCGCTCATCGCAGGGTCGCTACCGTGGAGTGATCGACTGGGCATGGATCACGACTCTGTTGTGCACATGGCTTCGACCTTTGGGCACCTCACCGGCTACCTCTATGGCGTGTCTCTGCCGATCATGGTGAGCGGTACTGGCGTGTACCAGGACGTGTGGAATGTGCAGGAGTTTCTCGAGCTTGTTGAGAAACATGGCATTCAGCACACGTCGGGTGCGACTCCCTTCCTCCACGATCTCATCTCGGCGGAGGGACTTGAGTCGCGGGACCTTTCGAGTCTCAGGCGCTTTTGCTGCATGGGTGCCCCGATTCCGAGGGTGTACGTGGAACAGGCGCTCGAACGCATCCCCTCCATGACGGTATTCGGAGGTTGGGGGCAGACGGAGAACTGCCTTGTCACGATGTGTTCGCCTGATGATCCGATGGAAAAAATCGTCGAGACTGACGGACGTGCACTCCCCGGTATGGAGGTGCGCGTGCTTGACGAAACTGGTGCACAGGCAAAACCCGGTGTGGAAGGCGCGTTGCAGGTGCGCGGCCCGTTCCTCTTTCAGGGGTACCTCGGAAAACTCAAGCTGACGAAGGAGTCGTTCGATGGTGATTGGTTTAATACGGGTGACATCGCGGCGATGGATGAGGATGGCTACATTAGGATCGCCGGGCGCACCAAAGACGTCATCATTCGCGGCGGCGAGAACATTCCCGTTGCCTATGTCGAGAACGTGCTCTACGAGCACCCGGAGTTTGGTGCTGTAGCGGTTGTCGCGATCCCGCACCCACGACTTCAAGAAATTGCCTGTGCTGTTGTGACGCTCAAGAACTCCGCACAAGAGTTCACCCTTCAAGAACTGCAGCGCTATTTCCAAGCGAAGGGGGTTGCGAAACCGTATTGGCCCGAGCGCGTTGTTGTGCTTGATGAATTACCACGTACGGCGAGTGGCAAGATCCAGAAGTTCCTCCTGCGGGAGCAACTGCGAGATGAGATTACCGCCACGAGTGTCGATAAGACGGTCTGAGAGCAGAACAGCTGAATAGACAGAGAGGGCGAAATACTATGGCTACTGCACCTGTATTGCTTACCGAGGTGAGTGATGGCGTCGGCGTTGTAACGCTGAACCGCCCAGACGCGCTGAATGCGCTGAACTTCGCTGTGATTGACGGCATTGAGGCCGCATTGCGCGATTTCAGTAACGACCCAAATGTGGGCGTAGTCGTCTTCACCGGGGCCGGAGAAAAGGCCTTCGGTGCCGGTGCAGATATTACCCAACTCGTCAATTACACGGTGCGCGATGGGCTCAATGCGAGATTGCAGCGCCTTTTCGATGAACTTGAAGCGTTCGAGAAGCCGACTCTTGCTGCGGTCAACGGTTTTGCGCTCGGCGGTGGCAACGAACTTGCCATGTCGTGTGATATTCGCATCGCAACCGAGAACGCGAAGTTTGGTTTGCCTGAGTCGAACCTTGGCGTACTGCCGGGAGCGGGCGGTACACAGCGACTTTCACGGCTGATTGGCAAAGGGCGGGCGATTGAGTTGATTCTCACCGGCAGGTTCATTAACGCTGACGAGGCGCTCCGGATCGGGCTGGTCACTCAGGTGGTGCCGCGCGGTGAACACTTGGCTGCCGCGCGCCGTATAGCAGCGGAGATCCTGAAGAAAGGACCACTTGCTGTGCGCCTCGCCAAGTTAGTCGTTTCGAATGGATTTGAAACAGACCAGCGCACGGGCATTTTGCTTGAACGGCTCGCGCAGGCCCTCCTATATGGCACCGCAGACAAGCTCGAGGGCGCGCAGGCGTTCATCGAGAAGCGCCAGGCCGAATTTACGGGAGAGTGAAGATGAGCGAGATCCAGAAGATCCTGGTCGTTGGGTCGGGCACGATGGGCGCGCAGATCGCAATGGTGTGTGCTCTCGCGGGCTACCAGAGCACGGTGCAAGATATTTCGGCGGCCTCGCTCGAACGTGCTGAACGCGAACTTCGTGAGCGCATGTCGGCGCAGGTGGTGAAGGGCCGAAAAAGCGCTGAGGAAGTCGCAGCAGCGTTTGAGCGACTGAGTTTCACGTCTGATCTTCGGGCGGGTGGAACCGGCGCGGACTTCGCGATTGAGGCTGCAACCGAGCAACTCGACATCAAACGTGAAATCTTCGCAAAACTTGGGCAGGTTACCCCGCCTCATGCGATCCTCACCACGAACTCATCAACGCTCGGGTCTTCCCAGGTGGCGGAGGCTTCGGGGCGGCCTGAGCGCGTCTGCAATCTACATTTCTTCAATCCCGCGCTCATTATGCGAGCGGTAGAGATTGTGCGTCACCCTGACACAAGCGATGAGACGATCGCCCGTGCGGCAGAGCTGGCCAAGCGGCTGGGGAAGCACCCGGTGCTTCTCGAAAAAGAGATTCCTGGATTCGTGGCGAACCGCCTCATGGGTGCGGTACGCGAGGAGGCGCTTTCTCTCTACGCCGACGGGGTTGCCTCGATAGCCGATATCGATACTGCGGCGCGCGATGCACTTGGCTACCCAATGGGCCCATTCCAGCTTATGGATCTTGTCGGACTCGATGTGACCGTACTCATTCGTAAGGCTGCTTACGAACAGACAGGCGACCCGAAGGAATTGCCGCATTCGCTGCTAGTCGAGCTGGTTGAAGAGGGCCACTACGGGCGCAAAACCGGAAAGGGTTGGTACGAGTATGCCGATGCATAGCCCGTTCGAAGAATCCCGCGCTCTGTCAGAGGTATACATTGTCGACGGTGTGCGCACTCCTGTGGGACGCTACGGCGGCGCACTGAGTAGCGTGCGCCCTGATGATCTCGCCGCGCTGACTGTGCGCGAGGTAGTTGCACGCACAGGCATTGATCCGGGCGTTGTCGAAGAAGTGATTCTCGGCAATGCGAACGGCGCGGGTGAAGAGAACCGCAATGTTGCCCGTATGGCCGCATTGCTCGCAGGGCTTCCTGAAGAGGTACCCGGGTATACGGTGAACCGCCTCTGCGCCTCGGGCCTCTCTGCGGTGGGTAATGCGGCGAACATGATCCGTTCTCGTGAAATCGACGTGGCAGTTGCTGGTGGGGTGGAGTCGATGAGCCGGGCTCCTTGGGTATTGGCCAAGCCAACGAAAGCTTTTGCCTCGCCAAGCGAGATGTTTGACACTTCGATCGGCTGGCGTTTCGTCAACCCGGTATTCATGGAGCGAGAGGGTATTACAGCATCGATGCCAGAGACTGCTGAATCTCTGGCTCGTCTCGACGGCATCTCCAGGGAAGACAGTGATGCTTTTGCGCTTCGCTCGCACCTGCGCGCGGTAGCAGCTATCGACGCCGGACGTTTCGAACGTGAGATTGTGCCGGTTCCGGTGAAGTCAGCGCGTTCGGGCGAGGCACATGTTGAGGTTGATGAGGGCCCACGTCGGGAGAGCTCACTTGAAGCGCTCGCTCGTCTCCGCCCGGTGGTGCGGGGTGGTTCAGTGGTAACTGCCGGCAATGCAAGTTCCCTGAACGACGGTGCTTCGGCGCTGCTCCTCGCCTCTGGGACAGCGGTGCAGCGGCACGGGCTCAAACCTCGCGCGCGGATTGTCGCCACGGCTTCGGCGGGGGTGGCACCAGGGATCATGGGCATCGGACCAGTTCCCGCAACCGAGAAACTGCTGGCCCGCACCGGAGTACGCCTGAACGATATCGACGCTATCGAGCTCAATGAGGCGTTCGCTCCGCAGGCGCTCGCGGTCATCCGACGGCTTGGCATCGACTCCGCTCGCGCGGATCGTATTGTCAACGCCGACGGCGGCGCGATCGCGCTCGGCCATCCACTGGGTTCGAGCGGTGCCCGGATCGTTGTCACGCTACTTGGTCGTCTCGAACGCGAACAGGCGAAGCTCGGCCTTGCAACGCTCTGCGTGGGCGTCGGGCAGGGAGTCTCTATGTTGATTGAACGAGTGTGACATGCGTGCGATTCGAGTAACTTCGCAAGATTTTGAGGATCCACTTGCGGGGCTCTCAGTTGTAGACCTGCCCGAGCCAACACCGAAGCCCGGCTGGGTGCCGATCCGTGTTGTCGCCGCCGCGCTCAACCCGCATGATATATGGACTCTCCGCGGGGTCGGCCATCCTGCTGAGCGAGTACCTATGACGCTCGGCTGCGACGCTGCGGGGTACGACCCTTCTGGCAGGCCCGTTATCGTCTACCCGACGCTCGGTGATGTGGAACGGGGAGGTGGCGATATCTCGATGGCCCCTGATCGGGGTCTGCTTTCGGAGACCGTTGACGGCACACTCGCCGACACCGTGCTGGTGCCCGAGCGCCACCTCGTGCCGAAGCCCGAATCGCTGTCGTTTGAAGAAGCCGCAGTGATTCCGGTGGTCTTCGGCACCGCCTACCGGATGCTCTTTACTCGGGGTGGGCTTCGCCCGGGTCAGCGGGTGCTTGTGCAAGGTGCTGCAGGAGGTGTCTCGAGTGCAGCTATTCTGCTTGCGAGAGCCGCGGGGGCGGTCGTGTATGCCACCAGTCGAAGCGAGGAGGGGCGCGCCTTCGCGGCCACACTCGGTGCGGTGCCGCTCGAAACTGGTGCCCGCCTACCGGAGCATATGGATCTTGTCATTGAGACGGTGGGTGAGGCGACGTGGGCACATTCACTACGCGCTGCTCGCCGCGGTGGCACCATCGTCATCGCCGGTGCCACGAGCGGATCGATGCCGCCAGCAGACCTCACTCGAGTCTTCTTCCACCAACTAAGCATTGTCGGTTCCGTGGGGTCCACACTCGACGAATTGCAACGCGCAGTTCAATTCATCGCGGATGCCGGAATCCGCCCTCCGATAGCGCTCACGGTTCCAGTTGAGCGGGTTCGCGAGGGTTGTGAAGCGCTCATCGCTGGTGGGCTGCCAGGCAAGGTAGTCGTCACGTTTGCTGAACTGCCTGGCTGAGACGAGCGCAGCAAGAAAACTCACTAAGAACTTTGATACGTCGAAAGAAAGAAACATGCAAAAACTCAACGAAATCATGACCGGTGGAGGGCTTCTCGGATGAACATTATCACTGCATCAAAAGGTTACAAGTCGGCGTGGCGCGACGAATCCGTCGAGGCGCTCTACGAGGTGGCGACCAACTTCTTCGAACGGACCCTCGTGGCAAACCGCGAACGTTACGAAAAGCAGCACATGATCGACCGAGAGGTGTGGCTTGAAGCTGGCAGACTGGGGCTCTTGTGCTGCTCGATTCCCGAAGAATACGGTGGCGGTGGCGGATCCTTCGCCCACGATCTTGCCGTAATCGAGGCACAATCCCATGCTGGTGATGAGGCGTGGGGCAATCAGGCGCATAGTGGGATCGTTGCGCACTACATTCTTGAGTACGGCAGTGAGGAACAAAAGAAAGAGTGGCTGCCGAAGATGGCCTCAGGCGAGGCTGTTGCTGCGATAACGATGACGGAGCCCGGCGCTGGTTCGGACCTGAAGAACATCCACACCCGAGCGGTGCGTGATGGCGACGAATACGTGATTGACGGTTCGAAGACCTTTATCACGAACGGGCAGCAGGCCGATATTTTCCTGACTGCGGTCAAGACTGACCAAGATGCGGGTGCGAAAGGTGTCTCACTCGTAATCATCGAGGCAACGCGCGAAGGGTTTGCGCGTGGGCGCAACCTTGAGAAGGTTGGGCAGCTTTCTGCAGATACTTCGGAGATTTTCTTCGAAGGCGTGCGAGTGCCGGTGTCTAACTTGCTCGGCAAGAAAGAAGGAGAAGGCTTTGCGCAGATGATGGCCCAGTTGCCGCAAGAACGTCTGCTACTCAGTCTCGCGGCCGTAGGTATTATCGAGCTCGCGGTTACCGTGACCACGCAGTATACGAAGGAACGTGAGGCGTTCGGAGGTACCATCTGGGATTTCCAGAACACGCAGTTCACGCTTGCAGAAGCTGCAACGGAGGCACATATTGGTCGTGTGTTTATCGATTCCTGCATTGAGCGTCACTTAGATGGTGGCCTTGATACAGCGACTGCCGCGATGCAGAAGTGGTGGCTGACCGACCGCCAGGGCGCGGTCATCGACAAGTGCCTGCAACTCTTTGGCGGCTACGGATACATGCGCGAGTATGTGATCGGGCGACTTTTCCAAGACGCGCGAGTACAGCGCATTTATGGTGGATCGAACGAGGTCATGAAGATGATCGTGGCGAGGGCGTTGTAGCCTACAGAAGTGGCGCGAAAGGAATCAAGGAATCTGGTGAGTGCAACGGCATCACACTTGCTGTAGCACAGCGAGGAGACGGAACGGAGTTGCCCGCTCGACACGCCAGTTCGGGGGCAGGCGCTCGGCGAGCTCGCTCGACGTGTAGCTTCGTCGAATGCTGCGCAGCCCGTCGACGTAGGCGAAGATGCCGACGGTGAGCGGCCACGCGAGCAGTGCGTAGGCGGCATAAGCGCGGCGGTGTCTCGCGATGTCTGAGTGCACACAGAGGTGGATCGCGAGCCGGGCCGAGTCCGCGAACAGTTCAGTGAGTTCTGAGCCACTGGGTTCAGAGTCACTGGGTTCTGAGTCACCCAGGTGGTGGATCAGGTGATTCGAGATGACGATGTCGAATGTCGCTGACTCAGCAACAAGATCGCTGCTCGTTGCCTCTCGAAAGGAGAGTCCAGGCACAGGACGCCGAGTCTGGTGGGTCTGCGCCACCGCGATGGCGGTGGGATCCGGATCGATACCTACAGCCTCGACTGCGAACCCGTCGCGCCTCGCGGACCGCACGATGCGCCGCAGCACATCGCCGCCACCGCACCCGATATCGAGAATGCGTGCGGCATGGTGCCCCTGAGCGTCAAGCTCTGCGAGCGCGGGACGAAGATGGGAGCGATACGCGCGGCCCCACCCGCTCACGAGGCGATTGATCAGCTCGAAGCGCTCGAGCGTGCGGCGCAGCAGGTGCCGGTCGCATCCGGGGTCATCCATGAGCTCGGTAAGGTGCGCATCTCGTGCGCCGAGTTCCGCTAGAACTCCCCACGGTGCAAAGCCCCACCGCTCGAGACTATTCACGCCGCTCGCCTGGTAAATTGGGCCGCCTCGACGGTGAGACCAGGGCCGAAGCAGAGCCCCGCAACCCGCGCACCGTCACCGAGCGAGTCATCACCAAGAATTCGCTGCAGAATGAACAAAATCGTTGCGCTCGACATGTTGCCGTACTCGCGCAGCACCGCGCGCGAGTGATCCATCGCGTCGTTACGCAAACCGAGACCCGCTTGAGCCTTATCGAGCACGCTTCGCCCACCCGGGTGCACCGCCCACGCATCGGAGTGCTCAATGCCGGGAATTTGCGCCGCGACACCTGCGATTTCGCGTCCGATAATGCGGGGCACGTTGGCTGTGAGACGCATTTCGAAACCTTGGTCGCCGATCGTCCAGTCCATGTCACCCTCGCCCTCTTCGGTGATGAAGGTGTTGAAGCCGTCGAGCTCGAGCGAGGGTGCCGCGGGCGGGGGAGTGTGATCCGCACCCACGACGACCGCCGCCGCAGCGCCATCGGCGAAGACTGCCGATGCGACGATCTGTTCCGGGTCGGTCGACGAGCGCAGGTGGATCGAGCAGATCTCCGCGCACACCACGAGCACGACTGCGGAGGGGTCGGCAGCACAAATCTGCGAAGCCGCGCGAAGTGCGGGGAATGCGGCAGAGCACCCCATGAATCCAATGTGGGTGCGCGGGGCTACTGTCGCGAGCCCGAGGTCGCGCACGAGCAGGAAGTCGGGTCCCGGCGAGAAGAACCCGGTGCACGATGCGGTCACGACGTGGGTGACCTCGCCAGGGGTGAATTCGGCTTGAGCGAGGGCGGATCGGGCCGCGCCCGCAAACAACTTCGGCGCCTCGGCACGGTAGATCGCGTTTCGCTCGCCGGTCGTCGGAGTGCGGATGGTGCCGCTCTCGCCGACGAATGCGGGGTGCCAGAGCTGCGATCCACTCTGGCCCGATCCACTGTTGCCCGATTCACCACCCGCCGCGCTCGGTGCGCCAATGACCGCGTGCCGCGTCGCGATCGCCGAATGATCGAACGCGGAGTGGATGAGCCGCGCGGCTAAGCGATCGATGCCGGGTTGCGCGGCGAAGAGGTCTCGCGCCGCGTCTTGACTGAGCACGGAATCGGGCACCGCGGTGCCGATCGAGAGGATGCGGGCGGTCATGTCTCCATCGAACACCCCGCGAACTGTATTGGGAACCCCTTGACACGACATGTGCCCAGACTGTCTACTCGAAACAACCTGAAACACCTGGAAACACGTCGAATGACGCAGAGCACCGGGCGCAACCAATGGCGGGAGGACGTTCTTGCAGATCTTGCAGGCAGTTCCGTTCACTCCGCTCGCGGTGCTCGCCTACCTCGCGACCGTGACGGTTGGCACGCTGAGCCTTCGCGGCCGCCGCATCAACAGGCGCTGGCACACGAGCCTGTTTGTGACAACTGCCGTGCTGACGGTCGCGGCTGTCCTCACGGCTGTCCCCGCACACTGGGTCCGGGCGGGGTTCCTCGCCGTGGCGCTGGTGCCACTCGCTCTGCTCCCGTTCGTGACTACTCCGGTTCGCCGGCACACCACCCGCCATGCGGCACTCGGCCTGAGCGCAGCACCCTGCTATCTCGCTGCGCTCGGGGTGTGGATCGCTCACCCCTAAGCGTCTGAACGCTGACCCTCATCTTCCGAAAGGAACACCGTGGAATTTCTCGACGCACTGTTCGGCCGTCGCACGACGAACGGACCGTTCTTGCCCGACAAGGTGTCGGAGAAACATCAGCAGCTGCTCATCAAGGCGGCCGCCTCGGCGCCGTCGCAGTTCAATAGTCAGCCATGGCGGTTCGTGGTGATTGAGGATCGCGACACCATCGACACCATCGCGCGCGTGAGCGGAGAGTCGATGACCTCGGTGATCTCTGAGGGATCTTTTTTCAAGCGCTACCGCCACCATTTTCGCTTTAGCGCCGAAGAGATGGCGGAGCACCGCTCGGGCATGTACTTCGACAAGCTGCCGGCGGCGCTGCGGCCGTTCACGAAGGCAGTCTTCACCTCCGCCGGGGTGACGGCGATGCGGGCGCTTCGCGTGCCGCAGACGCTCGGCGAGGAGAACCGCAAGCTCGTCGCGGGTTCACCCCTCATTTTCGGCGTGATGCTCGACCGCGCAGAGCGGGGCGCCCACCCGCTCGCCGACTTCTACTGCCAGTTCAGCCTCGGCGCCGCGATGGAGAACATCTGGCTCACCACGGTCGAACTCGGCATGGGCATACAGTTCATCTCGTTTCCAATGGAGATGCCGTCGCAGTGGAAGAAGCTCACGACGCTCCTCGAGGTTCCCGACGACCTCGAGCTCATGGCGCTGTATCGTTTGGGCTACGTGCCCGAACAGCCGGGGCGCCCGGTCATTGACTGGTCGAGCCGGGAGCGCAAACCGCCGTCGCAGTTCGTGTTCCGCGAGCGGTGCAGTACCCCGCAAGCGGGCTGGGACGAAGCGTAGTCGTCGGGCGCGAAGAGGGCAGGCCCGCCCGCGATAGGCTCGTACACCATGGCGATAGGTGCGACGATCCACACGTTTGAAATCGAACTCTCAGACGTCGATCGCGGCGTGTACGAGTCGCTGTCGTTGCGCGTCGCTCAGCATTCCTCTGAAACCGACGCCTACATGATCACCCGGGTAATCGCGTACCTTCTCGAATACGAAGACGGCATTGTCTTTGGCGCCGGGGGAGTCTCATCGCCTGACGAACCGGCGGTGCTCGTGCGCGACCCTACCCGGCAGATTACAAACTGGATCGAAGTCGGCGCCCCAGACGCTGCACGGCTGCATCACGGGTCGAAACTCGCGGGATCCGTTGCGGTGTATACGCACCGCGACGCCCAGAAGCTGATTGCATCGTGGGCAGGGAAGACGATCCACCGGGCTGAACACATACTCGTGCGGGCATTCGACCGACGGTTCATTGATGCAGCTGCGAACTTGCTTGAGCGGCGCAATTCCGCGACCTGTTCGGTGATGGAGGGGCAGGTCTATCTCGAACTCAATGGCGCCGCGTTGGAGACTGCGATGAGCGAGCATCGCGTTGGGTAATCGCCGACTAGTGCTCGGCCCACACCCCGAGTTCGTTCCCTGACGGGTCGGTGAAGTGGAGCCTGCGGCCACCCGGGAACTCATATGGGCCCTCGGTCACCTCGCCGCCTGCCGCGCGAATCGCATCGGCTGAAGCGTCGAGGTTTGCTGAATACAGCAGCACAAACGGACCGCCCTGCGGTCGAGCCTTCTCGGCGAGCAGCAGCCCGCCGACCTCGTCGAAACCACTCGGTCCTTGGATTCCGGCATACGTGGGTCCGTAGTCGTTGAACACCCAATTGAACGCGTTCGTGTAGAACTGCTTCGCCCGCTCGAGGTCAGTGACCGTGAGCTCGACATAATTGATTGCGTGGTGCTCTGGTGTGTGAGTCATGCAGCGACATTAACCCTCTCGCATGGGTACGCGCTAGAGGTTGCGCATTTCTGTGTCCAGTTGTATCTCAGCGGGGGTCCCCTGATCACCAGGCAGCACTTCGCTCAGCAGATCGTCGAGCGTGATCACGCCGAGTAGGCGATCCTCATCAATCACTACCGCAAATTGCTCACGAGCCTTTCGCATCGAGGCGAGGGCATCGTATGCGGAGTCTTCGGGAGTCAACACCAGGGGTTGTCGTGCGATCGTCTCGACAGCGGTCTTAGGTGCGATGGTGAGCGTGTCGCGAACGTGTGCGACTTGGCATGAGGCGCTATCTCCGACGAGAATGCGAAGGTGTCCTGACGATGCGGCTGCCTGCTGGAGGTCGGCAACGGTGGCGCCGGTCGGCACCGAGGTCGGTCGCTGCTCAGCATTTACGAGGTCACCCGTCGTGAGTCCGCCCAACGCGATGGTTCGTGAAATCGGTTCGGCGAACTGATCATCGAGTGCTCCGGCAGCGCGCGAATGCGTGACCAGCTGCTGAATCGTGTCGGCATCCTGCCCGCCCGCAGCGGCCTTCTCGACCGGTTCGACTCCAGCGGCTTTCACGAGTCGGTTCGCAATTCGATTGATCCACAGCAGGAACGGCCGCAGTGGCCACGTCATCGCCCGTGCCGCCCCGGCAGTCGCCTTTGCGGCCACCTCGGGGTGCGCGATCGCCCATGATTTCGGTGCCATCTCGCCGATCACAAGGTGGAGGAAGGTCACGATGATGAGGGCGACCATGAACGCAGTAATGTCTGCCACGACGTAGGGCAAGCCCCACTGGGTAAGCAAAGGCGAGAGCGCATAGTCGAGCGCGGGTTTCGTCACAGCTCCGAGCAAGAACGTGCAGATCGTGATGCCAAGTTGCGCGAACGCAAGCATCACAGTGAGCTCGTTCATGCTGCGCAGCGCAGCTCGCGCGGCCCGGCTCTCATCTGCCTCAGCCTCGAGCCGATGTCGTCTGGCCGCGAGCAACGCGAACTCGACGATGACGAAGAACGCGCTCGCCACGATCAAGACGACGGTAATGATTGTCACCATCCACCAGCTCATCGCGACACCTCCTCGTCGGTTGCCGTGCCATCGGTGGCTGGTGCGACCCCGTCACCCTCGAAAAGCTTCACCAGCACTTGAGACGGTACATGGCGCTCGACGTCGACAACTTGAATCTCAAGCCAGCGTCGCACGACGAGACCTTCGACCATTTCCGACGTTCGTTCGGGCAGGTCGATGCGCACGGTGCTGCCCGCGGGCGCCAGGTCACCATGTTCGTGTATCACCAGGCCAGCAATCGTCTCTGCGTTGTCGTGCGGGAGATCGTAGTCGATAAGGCGCTCGAGTTCGTCAAGGTGCACGTCACCCGAAAGATGCCAGGCATCGGTGCCGATGCGCACCTCGCCGGTCGTCTCCTCGTCGTGCTCGTCTTCGATTTCGCCGATCACTTCTTCGGTGAGGTCTTCGATAGTGAGAATTCCGTCGAACGTGCCGTACTCATCGACCACGCACACAAGTTCGTTGCGCGTCTCGCGCATGCGAAGAAGCGCGGCAGGCAGCCGCATCGCCGTGGGCAGGATCACCGGTTCCCGCATCACCTGAGTGACCGGGGTTGCGGCGTCATAACC
Source organism: Leucobacter denitrificans (assembly GCA_040393365.1). Lineage (GTDB taxonomy): Bacteria > Actinomycetota > Actinomycetes > Actinomycetales > Microbacteriaceae > Leucobacter > Leucobacter denitrificans_A. The sequence continues at coordinate 18,709 of JBEBUJ010000007.1, read as the reverse complement.
GCCGCGCAATGCATCGATGAGTTCGACCACGCCGACGGGGTCGTCGTGCTCACCAACAACGGGGTACCGCGTGTGCCCGGTCGCCATCATCGTGAGTACCTCACCTATCGTGCTATCTGACGACACGGCGTCGACACGAGACCGAGGAACCATCGCGTGTTCCACGTCGCGCTGCGGAAAATCGAGGATGCGGTCGAACACGATCGAGAGCTCGTCTGGCAGGTGTCCGCTGCGCCGCGACTCCTCAAAAATGGCCTCGAGGTCGCGAGGTGTTGCACTTTCGTCGACATCTTCGAGCGGTTCGATCCGCACCATGCGAAGCAACACGTTTGCTGCCTTATCAAAGATGGTGATTAACCAGCCAAAGAGCATGAGATACACCCGTGTCGGCATGGCGAGTGCGCGAGCGAGGGGTTCGGGGCTCGCAATCGCCAGATTCTTGGGGTAGAGCTCGCCGAAAATCATGGTGACAATCGTCGCCAGTATGAGCGCGGCAGTCGTGCCAATGAGTACTGAGACGAGCGGGTCAATGCCGACTCCGCCGAGCAGTGTGCCGATTGATTCGCCGATGAGCGGTTCTGCGACATAGCCGATGAGCAGGCCGGTCACTGTGATGCCGAGCTGCGCGCCCGAGAGCATGAACGAGGTGCGCTTCGTGATTGCGAGCACACGCTTCGCCTTGGCGTCGCCCTTATCGGCAAGCGCCGACATGCGAGCGCGGTCGACCGACATGTAGGCGAATTCTTGAGCGACAAAGAATCCGCACGCGACGATTATCGCGAGCGTGAGCAGAATGCCAAGCAGCAGCGTGAGTACCGCAGCGATCATCGACCCTCACCCCCTCTGATTGCTCGGGAGGTCGATTGTCGACCCTCCTGGTCAGAGGATGAAAGTGGGTGGCTCACGGGATTCCTTCTCGTGGGTCAGACAGATTACCGATTACAGTATCCAGATTTGCGGCTTCGTCGCTTGGGATTGGCTGGCAATTCGTGTTACGAGTTACGCGGCAGCACCGTGAGCACGCGTTCGATGTGCTCACGGAACTCGGCCATGAAACCCCGGAGAAACTCTTCGGTGCCCTCGTTGGTGATAGTGCCGTCGTCTTGGAACACCTCGGGCGTGAAGTGAATGTAGGCCTCCGGCGCGGTCATTTGGCGTGCGTTGCAGAACGACATCACCGCGCGCAGTGACTGCTGGGCGACTGCCGTGCCGATGACTCCGATCGATGCGCCCGCAACCGCGGTTGGCATGTGATCGAACGAGTTCTGGCCCCAGGGCCTAGACGCCCAGTCGATCGCGTTTTTGAGCGCCCCGGGAATCGACCGATTGTACTCAGGGGTGACGAAGAGAATTGCGTCGCTTCCCTCGATCGCCTGCTTGAGCGCGTGACCCTCAAGGGGATAGTCGGCGTCATAGTCGGGGCTATACAGGGGCAGTTGCCGGATCGGGATCTCCGTGAACTCGAGATCGTCTGGTGCAACCTTGATGAGCGCCTTCGAGAGCACTCGGTTCACCGAGGTTGACGAGAGGCTTCCGACGAAATAACCGACCTTGTATGGCATGACTGCTCCTGTGATGTTGAACTGCGATGTTGAACTGCGATTGAACGTAGGTGCCCTGCCAGTATCCGTCCGTTCACCTCGCTTGGCTACCCGCTTGTGAGCATTCGTACAGCCTCACTCGCCGAGAAGCAAGGTGGTGTCCTGGCGAGTTTCGCGTGCTAGACCTGTAGTCATGACTGAGATGCAAGTCGACGTGCTCGTCATCGGATGGGGCAAGGGAGGCAAGACCTTCGCGGCCGCAATGGCGTCGCAGGGCAAGACCATTGCGATGGTCGAGCAGTCCTCCGGCATGTATGGCGGCACCTGCATTAACATCGGCTGTGTGCCGACGAAGGCGCTCGTGCACGAGGCGAACTTGAGGCGGGCAGGTGACGATCCACACACCTATTTCACCGAGGCGGTCGAGACTCGCGATGCGCTCATCGCGAAGCTCAACGCGGTGAACTTCGCGATGCTGCACGACCGCGAGCTCGTGACCGTGATTGACGGGCGTGCGCGATTTGTGGGTGAGCGCACAGTCGAGGTCGAGCCGCGAGCGGGTGGATGCGGCATGGCCGCACACCTGCGCATCACCGCCGAAATCGTGGTGATCAACACCGGGGCCGTGCCTGTCATGCCCGATCTGCCGGGCGTCGACGGACCCCGCGTGCATGACTCGACGACCCTGCAGCATGTGAGCCCGTTCCCGAAGCGGCTCGCGATCGTGGGGGCCGGGCCCATCGGGCTCGAGTTCGCGTCGATGTTTCAGCAGTTCGGCTCGCAGGTGACGCTCATTGCGCGTGGCGAGCGGATCCTACAGCGCGAAGACCCCGAAGTCGCAGACGCCGTCGCGCACGTGCTCACCGAGAGCGGCATCGAGATTCGCGCGAACGCTGAACCGACGTCGTTCGAAGACGGCGACAGCGAGGTGGTCGTGCGCCTTGCCGGTGGATCGGCGCTCGCCGCCGACGCGGTGCTCATCGCGACGGGGCGCAGGCCCGCAACCGATGGGCTTTCGCTCGAGCTTGCCGGGGTAGACGTCGACGGCAGGGGAGCTGTCGTGGTCGACGATCAGCTGCGCACGACGGCTCCGGGTGTGTACGCGATGGGCGACGTGCGCGGCGGTCTGCAGCAGACCTTCATCTCACTCGACGATCACCGTGTGGTGCTCGACGCGGTGAGTGCATCGGGCACGAGGCGCGTGAGCGATCGCGTCGGCGTGCCGTCGACGGTGTTCATCACGCCGCCGTTATCGAGCGTCGGAGTAACTGAGCGTGAGGCCATTGAAGGCGGTCATCGCGTGAAGACCGCGTTCGTGCAGGTTGCAGATGTGAAAGCGATGCCCAGGCCGAAGACGCTCCGCGACGCTCGCGGCATCATCAAGTTCGTTGTCGACGCTGAGACTGACCAGGTACTTGGGGCACGTCTCTTCCACGTCGACTCTCAAGAGGTCATCAACCTTGTTGCGCTCGCGATGCGGGTCGGTGTGACCGCGAGCGAGTTGCGCGACGGCATCTGGACGCACCCGTCATCGACCGAGGCGCTCAACGAGGTGCTCGGGCAGTTGAGCGAGTGACGCTCGGGTGATTCCGAATTGACGCAGGAACGAAGCTGGGACGGAGCAGGTGATGCTGAAGCGGATGTGCGGGGCGGCCAGGGCGTCACGTGCTCGTACACCTTCCCAGGCGACCGTGACCTCTGGCGCCGCGCTCGCCGTGGTGCTGACACTCGCGCTCGTTGCAGGCTGCGCGGGTGGGGACGGTGACGTGATTCACCCCACTGCGGATCCGTCGCGCGACGGTGTTGTGCCCGGTCTGGGTTCGGTCGCGGTCGTCGCCGAGGGGCTCTCTGTTCCCTGGTCGGTCGCGTTTGTCGCAGGCGACGATCCGGGCTCGGCCGAGTTCTTGGCGCTTGTGAGCGAGCGAGACTCGGCCCGAATCCTCGAGCTCGGTGGCGGTGCCGATTCCTCCAGTAGCACCCGCGAGGTCGCGACCATCGACGGGGTGACGCCCAGGGGAGAGGGCGGCCTGCTCGGCATCGCGGTGCACGAGGGGTACCTCTACGCCTACTTCACCGCGGCGAGTGGCAATCGGGTTGAGCGGTTTGCGCTTTCGGGTGAACCGGGCTCGCTCACGCTCGGCGATCCCGAGGTGGTTATCGAGGGGATCCCAGCGGCCGGCAACCACAACGGCGGCCGCATCGCGTTCGGCCCAGACGGCATGCTCTACGTGACGGCGGGTGACGCTGGCGATCCACAATCGGCGCAAGACCCCGACTCGCTCGCCGGAAAGATTCTGCGCCTCACCCCTGAGGGAGACGTGCCAACCGATAACCCGAGGCCCGGATCGCCCGTCTTCACCCTCGGGCACCGAAACCCGCAGGGCATTGCGTGGGCTGACGAAGAAATAATGCTCGCGAGCGAGTTCGGGCAGAACACCTGGGACGAGCTCAACGTCATCGAGGCGGGCAGCGACTACGGGTGGCCCGAGGTTGAGGGCGTGGGCGACGAGGCTGGTTTCGTGAATCCCGTGCAGCAGTGGGCGACGAGCGAGGCGAGTCCGAGCGGCATCGCGATAGCGGGCGAGACTGGGTCTCACCAAATACTGTTCATTGCGAACTTGCGCGGTGAGCGGCTGCGGGCGGTGCCACTCGATGATCTGGGGGCGTCAACCGAGTACTTCGTGGGCGAGTACGGGCGTCTGCGCGATGTGGTGGTGGCTCCCGATGGTGCGCTCTGGGTGCTTACGAATAACACCGACGGGCGGGGCAGCCCGCGTGACGGTGATGACCGCATTTTGCGCATTGAGTTGGAGGGGGAGTAGTGGCACGCATTCTAGTGACCGGATCGACCGATGGGCTCGGGCGCTCGACTGCAGAGGCGCTGCTTGAAGACGGCCACGACGTGATCGTGCACGCGCGCAGCGAGGCGCGGCGCGAGGCAGTGGCGGATCTGCTTGATCGCGGAGCACTGTGCGTGGTGGGTGACTTCGCGCGTCTCGATGAGGTGCACGAGGTTGCGGATCGGGCGCTTGCGCTCGGCCCGATCGACGTCGTGGTGCATAACTGTGGGGTGTGGGAGGGTGCTGACGTGCTGAACGTCAACGTGCTCGCGCCCTATATTCTCACGGCGCGCATCACTCCGGTTCAACGGCTCATCTATCTGAGCAGCGGGCTGCACAAACAGGGGAGTGCCGACCTTTCCCGCGTCGACTGGAGCGGCACCCGTGAGTCACTGTCGTATAACGACAGCAAGCTGTTCGTGACAACGCTCATGACCGCGGTCGCGCGGCGCTGGCCGGGCGTGCTCTCGCACGCGGTGGATCCGGGCTGGATGCCCACGCGCATGGGTGGCCCGAACGCGACGGGCGACATCAGGCTCGGCCACGTCACGCAGGCGTGGCTCGCGACCACCGATGATCCCGAGGTCCTCGTGAGCGGGAGGTACTGGCACTATCAGCAGCAACGAGACCCGCACCCCGCCGTGCGCGACATCGGGTTTCAGGAAGACCTGCTCGCGGTGCTCGCCGAAATTACTGGCGTCGAACCAGGTAACGAATTCAAGTCGAGTCTTGCCTAGGCTGCATTTTCGTTATACGTTATTCATATGAATAATCGCGAGACGATTAACGGAGTGCCTGTCACCGAAGAGCAAATCGCTGCCTGGGTGGCTGAGGCCGAGGCCGGTTACGACGTCGAGGCATTGAAGAAGCGTGGTCGTGGCCGTCCCGGTCGGGGAGCAGAGCCTTCTCAAGTGGTGGCGTTGAGGCTTACGCTTGACGAGATCGCGGTCCTCGACGAGCGTGCTCGTCGCGAGAACAAGTCGCGCTCTGAGGTCATCCGCGAAGCTCTGCACTTGTCCGCAGCGTGATCCTAAGAGTAAACGACTCAGCGCTCTGAAGCCTAATTCACTTCATTCAGAAATAAACCGAGCTGCCTGGCGATCGCGGCGATCCATGCGTCATCACCAGCACGCTCGCTGCTCTTCGGCAGTTCCGGCGTCAGGGGCGGCGTTATGCGACGCGCCCCCGACTCCTCGAATGCGAGGCCCCAACTCAGCAACTCGAAATCCGAGTATGCGGGCCCGGCGAATGTGAGCCCGACGGGCATGCCGATGTCTGACATCACGCCCATCGGCACCGTCACGGTGGGAATGCCAAGGTGCCGCAGCACATAGTTGCCGTTCGAATACAGCACCCCGTTGGTCCATGCGAGGTCGGCGCTCGCCTCATTCGCATCAGCGTCGGAAGGCCCGACATCGCCGTTTGCAGGGAAGACGAGACCGTCGAGGTTCGACTCATTGAGCCAGCGTTCGAAGCGTTCGCGACGCATAGCCTCTAGCCCACGGAGGCCTGCTTCGAAGTCCGGAAGCGACGCAGGATCCTTGAGCCCCGCTCGTGCCAGATCTGGCACCTGGTGGTGCCGCGAACCGTAGTAGGGCGAGTCGGGGTCTGACGTCGCACGGTCGATCGCCCCGGCCGCAACCGCGTCGTAACGGTCGGGTAGTGCCCCGGGTGGCAGCGGAAAGATTCGGGGACCGTCAGTTTCTGCGAGTGATGACGGCGCGGGGGCGACTAGTCCCTGAGCTGCCGCTGCCTCCGCGTTGAGCCGCAAAAACGTTTGCCAACCCCACCACGCGAATTCACCGAATTCGTAGCCCATCCACCCCTGCGGTAGGTCCCCGAGCGCGTCGAGGTCTTCCGCACGTTGATTGCGCCCCTCGTAGGCTTTGATGAGGGGAAAGTCACAGTCGATTACCTCGGCGCCGAGAGCTTCAAGCTGCGCACGAGCTTCTTCCCAAAGCTTGCGCACACTGTCGCGCACTTGCACGGGGTAGTCCTCGTCAAGCCCAAGGTACATGCGGGGAATACCGAGGCGCTTGCCTGCGAGCGGTCGGCTCGATCTCCACGAGCGAACCTCGTCAGGAATCGAGGCCGGGCGAATGTCATCAAGACTCGGCAGCGACACAACAGTCTGGTGGCGCCAGAAATCTCCGCGGGTGTCTTCGTCACGAACCGCAAGCACGTCGACAATGCGCATGAGGTCGTCCATGCTCCGACTGTGCGGCACAACGACATCGCAGCTTGGAAAGAGTGGCCAATTGCCGCGAATTGAGATGAGACCACGCGAGGGTGTGTAGGCACAGAGCCCATTGTTTGAGGCCGGACTCCGGCCTGAAGACACAGTTTCTTCGCCCATGCCAAACACGGCCATGCTCGCCGCGGTCGAGGTACCTGAACCGTTTGATGAGCCCGAGGCGTATGCCGCCGTCAAGAATGCTGGGTTGTAGGGGCTCTCCGCTCGACCGTAAACACCTCGCTGCATGCCTCCGGCCGCGAGGGGCGGCATATTCGTCTTGCCGATCAACACCGCGCCTGCCTCACGAAGCCGGGCGACCGTGAACGCGTCGTCACTCGCGATCAGATGTTCGAACGCGGGCGATCCGTTTGCTACCGTGAGCCCCCGCACCATATAGCTGTCTTTCACCGTGAAGGGAACTCCCTCAAGCGGACGAATCGCGCTACTGCCCAGGCGATACCGACGGTCTGACTCGGCGGCTTCGTCGAAGACGTCGGGGTTCAGCACCGGAATCGCGTTGAGGCGTGGCCCTGTCTGATCGTAGGCGATGACCCGTTCAAGGTGCCGGGCAACAAGCTCGACCGCGGTAACGGTTCGAGAAGTGAGCAACTCCTTCACGCGCGCAATGCTGAGTTCGGTGATGGGCAGTGATCTGCCAGCACCTGTGTAGGGAGTCACGGCCCTCACGTTATCTCTTCAGCGGCTCTGTGGCAGGCGTTCCGCCGGCTCCTGGTTCGTTGGGTGACAAGCCTTCTTCCTTGATCGCCTTCTTGCCGAGCCTTGCCCAGGAGCTTCGGATCACCTTCTGGATCGAGCTATCGAGAGCAACAGCCACGATCAGCGTCGCACCGACGAGGATTGTCTGCAGGAACGGCGATGCCTGCATGAAGACGAGACCGGCACGCAGCACGCGGAAAAACAGAAGACCAGCGACAACGCCGCTGATGCGGCCGATGCCACCCTCGAAGGCGACACCGCCAAGAAGCACGACCGTCAGGGCTTCGAGCTCAAGGCCCACGCCAACGCTCGGGTTCGCCGACTGCAGCTTCGCCGAAAGCAGCAAACCAGCAATCGCGGCGAAGAACCCGCTCGCGACAAAGAGCAGGAAGCGGTTGCGCTTCACCTTGATACCCATGAGGCGTGCGGCGCGCTGATTGCCACCAATTGCCTTGATTTCTTTGCCGAACTTCGTGTGGTTGAGCACGTACCAGCCGAGCAGAATGATGAGGGCGAGTGCCACAATCTGAATCGGCACGACGCCACCGACCTTGAAGTTACCGATGACGCGGAAGGTCTCGGGCAAGTCAGAGCGCGGGATCGTCCGCCCCTGCGCCATGAGCAGAGCAAAGCCGCCCCACACGCTCAGGGCCCCGAGCGTGACCACGAACGAGTTCAACCCCATATACGAGATCAAGAATCCGTTGAGCGCGCCGGCCACCATGCCGGTCACGAGACCCACGAGAATCCCGATGGTCGCCGAACCAGTGCTCGCCATGGTCGATCCGCCCATAATCGCGGCCGCAGATGCGATCGACCCGACAGACAGGTCGATGGTTCCCGACATGATGAGGAACGCCACTGGAACCGCGATCAATCCGAGCTCTGCGGCCTGCAACAGAATCGTCAGGCCGTTCTGTGGCGTGAAGAAGTTCGGCCGCAGGATCGAGAACACCGCGATGAGCGCGATAAGCGCGAGGAAGATGCCGTTTTTCGCGGCGAAAATTTTCAGGCGTTCGGTATGCATATTCCGGTCGTCTTTCTGTTGGAGAGGTCTAGCTGTATGCCGGATCTGCCAGTGAGAGGAGGGCTTCGAGGAGATCCTCGTTAAAGGTGGCTGATCGAGGAACCTCGACGAGCCTGTCGCCGAGCACCGCGTAGGCGCGATCGCACATGCTCGCTATTTCGTCGGACTCGCTGGAGGCGACGAGCACGGTAGCTCCCGCGTGAGCGGCATCGCGCACGCCCTCGACGATGTCGAGTTTTGCGCCGACGTCGACGCCCTGGGTCGGTTGCGCGAGCACGAGCAGCTTCGGAGGCTTCGGATACAGCCAGCGCGCGAGCAGGTGCTTCTGGCGATTGCCGCCAGAGAACTGCGAGATCTCGGCGCTGCCCTCGGGCCCCCGAATATCGAGCGACTCGCGGGCCTTCGTATAGAGCTTCGATCCGCTCTTCGCAGAGACCCACCAGCCACGCGATGGGCCATGCGAGAACCAGGGGAGCATGACGTTGTCGAGGGCGGTCTCAGAAGCAATGAGCCCCTCGGTTTCGCGGTCTGGCGGCACGAAGAATACGCCGTGGCGGATCGCCTTTGGTGTCGAGTTGAACTTCGCCCGCTTACCGTCGAGGGTATACTCGAGCGCGGCGTCGGGGGAGGCGCCGGTGATGGCCGCGGCAATCTTGAACTGCTCGCCACCAGCCATGCCGAAGATGCCGACAACTTCGCCCTCGCGGGCAGTGAGCGTGCCACCTGGGACCTCAGCCACGAACTTCTCGGTTCCAAGGTCAACTTGCGTGAAGTCGAGCGACCGCAGATCGGGCACGAGTGCCTCTGCAAGCTTCGCTGCGGTGAAGTCTGTGGCCGGGCCGTCGACGACGAGCTCGCCGCCGCGCAGCACGACCATGCGCGTGCACACTTCCATGATGTCTGGCAGGCGGTGTGAGACGTAGAGTACGGCTGTTCCCTGGGCGGCGAATCGGCGGATCAGCGCGTGCAGTGCATCGGTCTCGTGCTTTCCGAGTGCCGCGGTCGGCTCGTCAAGCATGAGCACTTTAATCTCGCCGCCGAGGAGACCGCGCGCAAGATCCACGAGCTGACGTTCGCCAAGGTCGAGAGACTCGACCGGCATGTCAAGCCGCAGGTCGGCCTCAACGGTCTTCAAGGCCTCGGCCGCGAGTTGTCGTTGCTGCTTCGGCGAAGGCGTGGGTCTTCCGAGAAACAGATTCTCGAGGATCGTCATGTTCGGAGCGAGTGCGGGCTCCTGGTGAATCACGGTGATGCCGAGCTCAGCCGCCTCGCGGGGAGTTGTCGTGCTTCCCACGAGCGTTCCGTCGACCGAGAAGGATCCCTCCGAGGCGCTGATCACGCCCGTTGCGACGTTGAGCAGCGTGCTTTTGCCCGCACCGTTGTGGCCGAGCAGACCGACGATCTCGCCCGGAGCGACCCGAACGCTGATGTTGTTCAGCGCGCGGGTCGCTCCAAAGTCGACCGAGATTCCGTCGAACACGAGCCGATCAGTAGATTGGTCCACCGTATTCCCCTTATTACCTGGTTCGAGACCGGCAGGTTACTGGTTCTCGAGGAAGTACTGCTCTGCGTTCTCCGAGGTGACGAGTGTGAGCGGGAGGATCTCGTCCTCAAGCGGGTTGCCCTCTGCTGCGTCGATCATCATCTGCGCGGTGCGCTCTGCGATCTCGCGAGCAGGCGTCATGTAGACGAAGCGCCAGAACGAACCCTCTTCGGCAATGATCTCGAGCTCAGCGTCGGTGCCGTCAAGGTGCGCGAGAAGCACGCCGTCATCCTGTGGATCGGTGCCCTGGTCGAGCAGCGCCTGGTATGCGCCGAGCGCCATGTCGTTCGAGATCGAGAGCCAGACCTTCGTGTCAGGGAAGGCGTTGAGCTGGTTCTGAACGGCAGCGTAGCCGTCGTCAACGGTGAGCGTCTTGTGCTCGTTGATGTTCAGATCGAGGCCCGAATCATCGAGTGCGGCACGGATGCCCTCGGCGCGAAGACGGCCAAGATCGGTGTCTGGGTAACCGAGGAGCGCAACATCGACCTGCTGGTCAGGGTAGGTTTCCTTGATCCATTCGATCGCAGTTTCGCCCGCCTTACGGCCATCTTCAAGGTGATCGAAGTATACGGCTGCCTGCACTCCGTCCCAGGTGCTGCCGTAGGCAACGACCGGAATGCCCGCATCGGAGGCTTGCTGGGTGACCGCGACCATCGCATCTGACTGTGCGGGGTACCCCATGATCGCCTTGACATCACCGCGAACGATCCACGACTCCCAGTCAGAGACCTGGGTCTGCGGGTCCCAAGCGGGGTCGTGAGTGATGAACTCGTAGCCCGCATCCGTGATGATCTCCTCCTGGAAGGGGAGCATGTCGTTCCAGATCTGCACGGTGAGACCGGCGAAGCTCATCGCAATCGCGCCCTTGCTCTCGCCTTCGGGAGTGGCGCTGGTGTCACCCGATCCACCATTGCTGCATCCGGTGAGTGCGAGAGCTGCAACGGCAGCAACTGCCCCGAATTTCGTGAGGCGTGAAAACTTATGACCCATGATGCTCCTTTGCTTGGGCGGGGAGGCTGCGAGATTTCGCACGTAAAACCTTCCGGTGCCTCAGCATAAGGAAGACGGTCGAAGCATCACATCCGTCAAACTACCGATTCGGTTCACGGAATGGTCGCTTACTGTGAACAGCACCCGCAGTTCGGCACTTCTCGCGTTCGACTTTGCGGGGCACAGACCGATGAAGGAGAAGCAATGGAGCGCAAAACGGGGTACGTCTGGCATCAGCAGTACGCATGGCACAACACGGGCACGCACGCCGGTTTCGTCGAGTCAGGTGGGTACATTCAGCCGTATCAGAACTTTGAGAACCCCGATACGAAGACCAGGTTTGCGGGTCTCGTCGAGGTCTCGGGTCTTATCGATCACTTGGTGAAGCTTAAGGCCGAGCATGTCTCCGAAGCGGATCTCGCTCGCGTGCACACCGACCGCCATATTGAGAGCATCAAGGCGCAATCGGCCGAGCACGGCGGCGATGGTGGCGACGGTTTCACTCCATTCGGCCGTGGCGGCTACGAGATCGCGACACTCGCGGCTGGCGGCACCTACGAGGCCGCACGCGCGGTGCTCGACGGTGAGGTCGACAACGCCTACGCGCTGGTGCGTCCTCCGGGGCATCACGCGGAACCCGACATGGGCCGTGGCTATTGCATCTTCGCGAATGTTCCCGTCGCGATCGAGCGGCTGCGCGCCGAAGGAAAGCTTAGCCGTGTCGCGATTTTCGACTATGACGTGCACCACGGCAACGGCGCCCAGAAGATCTACTGGGATGACCCGAACACGCTTACAATCTCGGTGCACCAGGATCGACTGTTCCCGGTCGACTCCGGCATGGTGGACGAGCGCGGAGAGGGTGCTGGCCACGGGTTCAACATCAATGTTCCGCTGCCCGCGGGCTCGGGCGATGGCGCGTATTTCGCGGTCGTCGACCAGGTGGCCGCTCCGGCGATTCGCGCGTTCAAACCAGATGTCATCTTCGTGTCGAGCGGGTTCGACCCCTCGGCAGCCGATCCGCTGGGCCGCATGAGCGTCACCTCCGACGGATTCCGGGGCATGGCCGAGCGGCTCCTCGCGCTTGCTGACGAGGTCACGGGTGGCAAGATCGTGTTCTCGCACGAGGGCGGATACTCGGCGGTGCATACGCCATTCTGCGGTATCGCTGTGCTCGAGACGCTGAGCGGCCACAAGACCGAGGTTGAAGACCCATTCGACGTGAGCTTCGGGCCCTCGCCCACACGCGAACTGCACCCGTGGCAGCAGGATCAGATCTCAATCTCGGCGAAACTCGCCGAGGAGATTGCAGAGCTCGTCGAGAAGGTCTCCGCGTAGCGAGGCACTTACACAAAAACTGGTTGGCCGGGTGAGAAATCCCGGGTCCAACCAGTTTTTGTATGTGTGGGAAGTGTTACGCTCCGGCCAGCAATTCCGAGTAGTCTGCTTCGATCCACTCGCTCTCGCAGGGTGGCCCCTCGGTGTAGGAGATCGACCGCGCGGCGGGATTCATGAACACCGATGCGAGGGTCTTCCACCTGCTCTTCGGGTCGCTTGCCGGGTCTGGATGGCAGCAGACCGAGTTCGGGTACTCGGCGTGATCTGACAGTGCGGCGCGGAGCAGCGCAGTGTCGAGCGTGCCGCTATGGTTGCGCACGTTGCGGATCATGCGCCCGAGCCGCACAAAGCTGTCAGACATCGAGACCTGCGCGAGATCCGTGCCGCCAAACACCGGGTCGATGAAGTGATTCGTGTGCAGGAGCACGCCGTCAGTGCTGATCTGCGGTGTGACGTTGCGCGCGTCGCCCGGGGAGGTCTCGAGGTTCAGCACCGATCCATCTGCTGACGCGAGTAGATAGTTGCCAGAGGTTGCGCGCCCGACCGACACGAGCATATCGAGCGCCTCGGACAGGCTGGAGGCGTCGGCGAGTTTTCGAATCATGAAGTGAAACGGCACCCCGTTGGTGGTGCCGTCGAGGGTTGAGACGAGCGTGTTGATGCCCATCGCGATGCCATGCGCGTTCATCGTCATCTTCGCGAGCAGCCCCGCCTCGACGATGCTCACATAGTTCGGGCCGTCTTCGCGTTCCACCTCGAGCACGATCGTGCCTGCGCCCAGGGCCTCAAGCCAATCCCAGTTCTGCCCGACGATTGCGGTGCCGGTGGCCGAGCGGTCTTCTTCGAGCGCAAATGAGCTGCACTCACCGAACGCTCGCCACGGAGCCGTTGTCCGAGCGCCTCGAACCGTTGCCGCGTGGAGAATCTCCGAGCGACAGTTGATCGTCATGACGTCGTCGAAGGAGAGCCCGCTGCCCTCGGCGATGCCCCGCACTTCCTCGAGGAGTTCAGGCAACGCGGCCTCAACCGCAGGAACGTATGAGAGCGCCTGCTCGACCGCCTCGCTCCAGGAAACGCCCTTGGCCGCGTAGGCCTCGGCGTACCCGTCTCGAATGAACCTGATCTGCTCGCGCGCGAGCTCGCCATACTGCCGCGAACGGGTGGCGGCGTCACCCGAAATGCGGATCCGTGCGTAGGTACTCATGCTTGGCTCCTTGCTTTGCGGCGCAGCGCAAGGGGGCCGTTCGCACGAGTGTGCTCCGCCACTTCGCGCGTCGTGGCGATCCACGCGTTCGTGCGCTTGAGGTGCTCGATGACCTCCTCAAGCATGGCGAGTCTCGATGGGCGACCCGTGATCATCGGATGCATCGTCACCATTGCGTGGCCGCCGTAGCGCGCGATCCCATCGATCTCTGGCAGCCACACGTCGAGTACCTCGCGGGTCGAACGGATCGTCTTCTCCCAGGTATCGTTTGCAAACCAGAAGTGAGGCGCATCATCCAGGATCCACGAGATCGGCACCTCGATGAGATCATGCGTGGGGTGCAGGTACGGCACGATGTTATCGAGGAGATTCGAGCTGTACGAGAAACCGTACTCGGTGAGCAGGTCGAGGGTCTCATCGGTGAACTCCCACGAAGGGGAGCGGTAGCCGACCACGTCTGCACCGAGATCGCGAAGCGCGCGCAAACCATCTTGAAGCTCCGCACGCTCCTCACCAGGACCGAGCGACGTTGGGGAGGTGTGTGAGTGGCCGTGATGCGCGACCTCGTGACCCGCCTCGATGATGCTGCGCACCGAATCCGGGTGACGGAGCGCGTCTTTGCCGCATACGTAGAAGCTTGCCGTGATCCCGGCGTCTTCGAGGATATCGAGAATGAGCGGCACGCCCACCTTCGGTCCGTATGCTCCCTGTGAGAGCACGCCCGGAGCGTTCGCGTTCGCGGGGTTCTCGCCGATCCACACCTCCTCAGCATCGAAGTCGAAGCTCACCGTTGCCGCGTATGGGCGCCCGTCAGGCCATGTTGACATGTTGTCCCCTCGAAATAGATTATCGATGATGCTAGCTGCAGCATCCTGGTTGCGGTGAGTCTGGTCATCAGTGTTCCGATACCCAGCGTCGCCGGTCACCTTACTGGGTGGCACCGCTTGCCGCCACGATGTCCAAGAATCGGTGCTCAAGCTCGTCCCACTCTCGCAGAGCGTCGCTGCGCAGCGACGAGTCTCCATACCCACCGCCACCCGCCGTCTCGACGCGAACAATGGTTCCGGGCTGCAATATACGAGAAGCCTTCTTCGGCGTGACGATCTCATTTCCGTCTGGGCCGATGATCGTCACGATGGTTTCGCGACCTCGCTCTCCGTCGGCAGCGCCCTCGGGCGCGAACCTCGAATCGGTTTGTTCGCCATAGAACGTGACGTGCTGCGGGTGTTCGAGAATCTCGTACTCACGGATGAGTCCCAGGCCACCGTTGAACTCGCCTCGACCCTGCGACCCGGGGCGGAACTCCGTCTTGCGGATACGAATGTTGTAGTTCGTTTCTGCGACCTCCGTCGGCATCACACCAACATTCGACATGTAGGTGTCGACGCCGTCGAGCCCGTCACCCTGCGCGTTCGCGCCGGTTCCGCCACCGACGACATCAGCCATCACGGCCGGAAGGCCCGTTGACGGACTCGTCGAGCCGGCGTTAAAGCAGAAGAAGCTGATGCCGCTCGAAGCGACCGCACGGTCTGGCCAGATTTCGTAGAGCGCACGGATCAACGTGTCAGCGAGCCGCTGACAGGTGTTGTGCCGAGCAGACACCGCGGCCGGGTGCTTCGGATTCACGACGATGCCCTCTGGGGCAGTGATATCGAGTGTGCGAAGCAACCCGTCGTTCGATCCGAGTCCAGGGGCCACCACGGTGCGCACGGCATACACGAGGCAGGCACGCGAGCTTGCCCAGGGCACGTTCATCGCGCCCGCAGTCTGCGGATCCGATCCGGAGAGATCGATGTGCAGGCGACCGCCGCGCTTCTCGATGCGAGCGTGCACCCGAGTGGGGTCACCGTCGCGACCATCATCATCGAGCGAGCCCTCTGCCTCGCCGACGCCGTCTGGGAGATCCTCAAGCAGCTTCGTGACCGCGGTTTCAACGACGTCGAGCATGCGATCCATCACGAGCAGCAGGCGATCCTTGCCGTACAGTCTCGCGAGCTCGTGTACGCGTTCCTCGCCGAGTCGGCACGCAGCGCGCTGGGCACGGAGATCGCTGAGCGTGCTCAGTGGATCGCGGAAGTTCTCGGTCAAGAGATCGACGAGATCCTCATTCTCCTCGCCGGCGATCGAAAGCCTGAGCGGCGGCATCACGACACCCTCGCCGTAGACCTCCGTAAGCTCCGGCCCCTCGCTGCCTGGGTTGACACCGCCAACATCAATATGGTGCGCCGCGGTTCCTGCCCAAGCGATGACCTCGCCCTCATAGAAGATCGGAATGACGATATTCACGTCGGGCAGATGCATCGCGCCCTGGTACGGATGGTTGCAGATATAGGCATCGTTCTCTTGGATTCGCCCCTCCCACCTGCGCAGCACCGACTTCACTACGAGCGACATCGCCCCGAGCTGTGCGGGAATATAGTCAGCCTGCGCGACGAGGTCGCCGGTCGCCGTGAAGATCGCGCACGAGAAGTCATCCATATCTCGAATGATGGGGCTGTAGCTCGATCGCTTGATCACGCTGCCCATCTCTTCGGCAGCTGATTGCAGTGCTGCCGACGCGATCTCGAAGGTGACGGTTCCGAGCGCTACGGGTTCAGTCTGCTGGTTCATGATTCTTCTCCCTTACGGCGTTCGTCAGTGATAATGAGATCGAGCGTGCTCACGACGCGTGCGCGCTGCTCGGGCAAGATGACGCTGGTGGCGTCCATCTGCTGAATAATTGCGGGGCCCTCGAACTCGCATCCCGCTGGGAGCTTCGATCGGTCGATGACCGGAGTATCTACCCAGCCGTACTCGTCGAGCAGCACGGGCCTGGTGAGCACGATGGCATCCTCTGGAAGTTCTGCGGCCGGAACCTCTTCAATTCGCTCACCGCTGCGGTCGATTGATCCGTTACTCGCGAGGCGTATTGTGACGATTTCGACCGGTTCTGCCGAGTTGCTGTGTCCGTAGCGTTCCTTGTGCGCGGCGTGAAACAGTGCCGGTATGCCCTGGAGCGTCTCGGGACTCCAATCAGGGATTGGGATATTGAGTTCAAACCCCTGGCCGCGATACCGGCAGTCGACCGTCGCCTCTGACTCGATATCTTGGGCGTCAATTCCGTCTTTGCGGAACTGCTCGAGCGCCTCTTCAGATGCCGTGTCGTACCACTCAGCGATCTCCGAGTACGCCTCATCGCCCGCTTCTTGCAAGATGGTCTGCGCGTGGTCAATACGAAGTCCCGCAACGAGCAGACCGTCTGCCGCAAAGAGTCCGGGTCGCAGCGGAATGATGACATTCTTGAGAGCCATGTGCCGCAAGATGTGTCCCGCGTGGAGCGGACCTGCGCCACCGAACGGTACGAGACAGAAGTCTCGCGGATCGAGCCCTCGCTCGACGCTCACCTTTCGCAGTGCGCGGATCATGTGGGCGAGCCCAATTGCAATGATGGCTTCCGCACCCTCTTCAGCCGTCATGCCGAGCGGCTTCGCGATTCGCTCCACGGCCTGAACCGCGAGTTCACGATCGATGCGAAGGCCACCGGCCAACTCGCCGGATCCGAGCGTTCCGAGTACCGTGTGTGCGTCGGTAATCGTAGGCTCGACCCCACCGCGCCCATAGCAGGCTGGACCTGGAACCGCGCGAGCAGACTGGGGGCCAACCTTCAAGCTTCCGGCAGCATCGATCCACGCAATGCTGCCACCGCCCGCCCCGATCGTGTGAATATCGACCGTGGGCGCGAGCAGGGTGTGGTCTTGCACCTCTTGAATTGTGGTGAATGGGATGGTCGCGCCACGCAACAAACAGACATCCGTTGATGTGCCGCCCATGTCGAGGCTAATGAGATTTGGTTCGTCGAGTGAATCCGCAAGTGCCTTGAGGCCCGCGACGCCGCCTGCCGGGCCAGAGAGCACGAGCTTGTGGGCCTCAGCACCCGCTCGCTGAGCTGGGACACTTCCACCGTTTGATTGCATGACGAGCAGAGGAGCTTCGACGCCACTCTCTGCGAGCGCCCCACTCGCCCGGTTGAGGTAGTTCTCAACAATCGGGCGAAGCGCCGCGTTGATCGCCGTCGTCGCAGTGCGAGGGTACTCACGGAACTCGCGGGCGACCTCGGACGAGAGCGTAACGGGCCGGTCAGGGAACGCTGCTCTCAGCGCATCACCAACCAGCCGCTCGTGGGCGTCGTTCAAGTAGCTGAACAGAAACGAGACTGAGATCGACTCTGGATCCGCCTCGCGAATCTCTTCGATCAGTGCATCGATTTCGTCGTGTGAGGGTGCTTGAAGCACTCGGCCTGCCGAGTCTAAGCGCTCTGAGAGCTCATAGCGCAGCGAACGGGGCACGAGGTCGGAGGGCCGCCTCGGAGTCAAACTGTAGACATCGGGGCGATTCGACTGCCGATAGCCGAGCACATCGCGGAACCCCCTCGTCGTGACAAGCGCCGCGCGGCTCAGGTTTCCGGTGAGCGTTGCGTTGGTTGCGACTGTGGTTCCGTGACAGACGAGTGTGACGTCGGGAAGGTGAACGCCCTGGGATGCAAGCGCGCTCACTGCGTTCGACAGCCCGCGCGATGGATCCTCAGGAGTCGATGCAACCTTTGCCTCGAAGATGGCTCCGGCGGTGTTGCGGGCGATCGCATCCGTAAAGGTGCCACCTGTGTCGATGCTGATGGTCCAGCGAGGTGTAGTCATCGATGACTCCTAAGTTCTTGTGTGACCACGTGCAGATTCCACGCGGCGTACATTCATTCTGAGTGGTTCTGAGTTTTGGGTCATGCGTCATTCGACGTAGACAGTGATGTTTGCCGAGTCCGTCATTTGACTGATGCATGAGAGGCTGAAACTGCGACACAGTGAGGGTGATCACCCGTGCAAGGAGGCCAGCAGGAATGAAGAATCAGTTGATCGCGGTGGTAACCGGTGCGGCTTCGGGTATTGGCCGGGCCATTGCGTCGCGATTGCTTGATGACGGTTATTTGGTGGGCCTCTGCGATCGCGATACCTCGCTCACAGAGACATTCGAAGAGCAACTGACTGCTGGGAACGCCGTTGCCGTGATCGGAGATATCACCGGTGAAGCAATACGCGAGAGACTGGTAGATGAGGTGGTCGCAGCGTTCGGCGGTATCGATGTGCTCGTGAACAACGCCGCTTCAGGTGGGGTGGGAAAGCCCATTGCAGACCTCGGTCTCGACGACCTCCGCCATACGTTGGAGGTCAACGTGATTTCAGTGGTCGCCCTGACGAAACTGGCGCTGCCACACCTGAAAGCGTCTGCGCGGGCGCGTATCG
>JBEBUJ010000006.1:0-51661 GCA_040393365.1 Leucobacter denitrificans | reverse complement strand
CGTGCTCAGCGCGGAGGGCCAAGCGATCCTGGCAAAGTATGGGTTCAGTGGCGCATAAGCGTTTGCGATCACGCGACACCGGAGGCCGAGCACCGCTGGCAGCTCTTCTGCCGGCGGTGCTCGGCCTCGCGCTTCTCGTCTTTCCACTCGTAGCGCTCATCTCGCGCGCCTCCTGGTCGACGCTGTGGCAAGACATCACCTCGGAAACAGCGCTCCAGGCCCTCGGGCTGTCGCTCGTCACGGCGGTCGCCGCAACAACGCTCTGTGTGCTGTTTGGGGTGCCGCTCGCCCTGCGTATGGCCCGCTCGAGCGCGCGAACCTCTGCGCTGCTGCGCACACTCGTCGCTGTACCTCTCGTGCTGCCGCCGATGGTCGGCGGCGTGGCCTTGCTGTTTCTGTTCGGGCGCTCGAGCCCAGTCGGCCAGGTGATCAATAATCTCTGGGGCATCACGCTGCCCTTCACCACACCGGCAGTCGTGCTGGCGCAGGCGTTTGTCGCGCTTCCCTTTCTGGTGCTCGCCGTAGAGGGCACTCTTCGTGGCTCGGGTGTGCGGTACGAGCAGGCGGCGGCGGGGCTCGGCGCCGGGAAGTGGATGGTACTCACACGCGTCACGCTCCCCCTTGCAGCACCGGGTCTGCTCGCCGGGGTGATCCTGAGCTTCGCGCGTGCACTCGGTGAGTTTGGTGCAACTGCGCTCTTCGCCGGCAACGCCCCGGGCGTGACACAAACCATGCCGCTCGCAATTTACACCGCCTTCAATGGCGGCGGCGACGGGCGTGGGCCAGCGGTTGCGCTCTCGCTACTCTTGCTCGCGGCGGCGCTTCTCGTGCTCCTCACGTTGCGTGCGTGGAGACCGGGGGCACTCAAGTGATTGAGGTACTCACATGACCGCCGCATTGTCAGCCTCGTTCGCGGTTCACAGGCCCGGGTTCTCACTCGACGTCACGTTTGATGCGGCACCCGGCGAAACCATCGCAATCATGGGTCCATCTGGAGCAGGCAAGACCACGATACTTGGGGCACTCTCTGGGCTCGTTCCAGTCGACGCTGGGCGTGTCCAGCTTGGCGACCGAGTACTCGCGGATCGGGAACACGGGGTGCATGTTGCGCCGAGCAAACGGCGAGTAAGCAGTCTCGGCCAAGATGGTGATCTCTTTCCGCACATGACTGCGCTGCAGAACATCGCGTTCGCCGCTCGAGCGCGCGGTGCGGATCGCCAGGGTGCAGATACTGAAGCCAGCGAGTGGCTTGAGCGGATCGGGCTCAGCGCGCTGAGCTCCAATCGCCCCGCCCAGCTCTCAGGCGGCCAGGCGAAGCGTATCGCGCTCGTGCGGGCGCTCGCCGCACGGCCTCAGCTACTCCTTGTCGACGAGCCGCTCGTGTCCCTCGATGTGGAGGCTGCGCAAGACATGCGTGAGCTCATCTCCGCACAGCTGCGCGACCACCCCACGACGACGGTCCTCGTTTCCCACGATGCGCGAGATGCAGAAGCGCTGGCTTCTCGTCTCTTCATCGTTGAGGGGGGCACGATCACTCAGTCGGGGTCAGTGAGCGAGGTGCTCGACGCGCCCGCCACCCGTTTTGTGCGCGCGCTCGCTCGCTCGACTGGCCGTGTGACGCTCGAGCAAGACGCTTAGCAGCAAACAGCCGTACGCGACTTGCACTTGCAAATTGCGTACGGCCTTGCACGTTGGTCAGCCGTGGCTTGCGCTACGGCCTGCGCAGCTTGTTCTCGTCAGGCTGCGTCACCGGATCCCACCCGCGCTTCACCGGGCGGCTCCCCTGCTGCACCGCGTCACGTGAGCGGTAGACGACATACGGCCTGAACAGGTACCCAACTGGGGCCGAGAACACGTGCACGAGTCTCGTGAATGGCCAGAGGGCGAACAAGAGCAGCGCGCTGATGACGTGGAGCTGGAAGAGCAGCGGAACATCCACCATAAGCTCTGGCTTTGGTTGGAAGATGAACAGGTCCCTGAACCACGGTGAGATTGTCTCCCGGTAGTGGAATCCGGCACCAAAGACTTGGTACACCACTGTGGCGATGGTTCCGAACCCGAGCGCGGCCCCAAGGAACACGTACATGACCTTATCCATGACCGTGGTGGCAAGAAACACGGGGCCAACAGTTCGCCTGCGGAAAATGAGAATCGCGAGGCCAACGAGGGTGAGCACCGCCGCGAACGTACCCATCACAGTCGCACCAATGTGGTACATGTGTTCAGAGATACCAATGGCATACAGCCACTCTCGCGGTATGAACAGCCCAACCACGTGGCCAGCGATGACCATGAGAATACCGATGTGGAACATCGGAGACCCCCAGCGGAGCAGCCTACTCTCATAGGTCTGACTCGAGCGTGTCGTCCAGCCGAACTTGTCGTAGCGGTAACGCCAGATGTGCCCCACGATGAAGACTGCGCCGCACACATACGGCAATGCAACCCAGAGCACTATGTCGAGCGGATTCATGATTCCTCCCGTGACTTAAACGGTGGCAGGTTTCCGAGAAAACTGAGGCCTACGGTCTCAGTGGGTGGTCCCTCGGTAACGAGGGCAAGTACCCGTTCACGGATGTTCCGATCAACGGGTGGAAGCGACAGTGTGATGGTGCGCACCACCTGCGCCCAGGGGCTATTCATGCCTTCGAGCGCCGCGCGCAACACCTCGATACCTTCGAGGTGCGAGGAAAGGAGTGCCTCAGAGATCGGATCCTCGGAGACCGCTGAAAACTCAAGCACCATCGGCAGGTAATCCGAGAGTTCGTCCGCATCGACTTCCCATCCGGCAGCACGATACGCCTCGATGAACGTGACGAGTGCGGTTCCGCGTTTGCGGGTGTCGCCCGTCGCGAAGTAGGTAAGATACAGGCTGCACTTGCGCTTCATATCGAACGTCACGACATATTGCTTTTGCCAGGTATCGATGCCTGCGGCGCGGGCCTCGGCGATGAACGTGCGCAGTGGATCGGCGATCGGCGTGGGCAATGTGCTCGCCTCGCGGTCGAGCACGTCAAGCCGCCTGAACCATTCTTCGTCCGGGTAATCGAGCAGCAACGACGCGAGCATGTGCGCGCGCGAGCGCTCATTCCGGGTGAGTTTCACAGGAACAAGCGCGTCAGGCAACGCCTGCTTGCGAGTGACCCTGTTTCGAAGTGCCGTGATACTCATCTACTTGCCCTCGTGCTCCGTTGGCGGGAAGAGGCCAGACGGGGTGCCGTTGCCATCCCAGTTCAGCAGGTTAATGCGTCCCGGAGTCGAGGGGCGATCCGCAGTCTGCCGGTTCTGCAGCGACTGGAAGTTCTCGACGGCGACCGGCACCTGTTGGCCGCTCGACGAACCGAACGGACCTGCACCCCCCATGCCCGGGCCACCATCGAAGTCGAGCGAGCAGCCCATCTCTTCGAGGTCGTGGGCTTGTTCGGAGTGTGCCGGAGGAATGACGTAGCGTTCCTCGTACTTCGCGATTGCGAGCAACCGATACATCTCTTCGATCTGCGGGCCGGTCATGCCCACCGCGTTCGCGATGCTTTCCTCGCGCTCATCGTCAATGCTCACCCCGCGCATATAGGAGCGCATCGCAGCGAGCTTGCGCAGCGCCAAATCAACTGGCTTCACATCACCCGCGGTGAACAGTTCGGCGAGATAGCTGATCGGAATGCGCAGCTTATCGATTGCCGCGAACAGGGTTCGAGCGTCTTCGCCATCATTTCCCGATCCAGACACCACATCGACAATGGGTGACAGCGGCGGTATGTACCAGACCATCGGCATCGTGCGGTACTCAGGGTGCAGTGGCAGCGCCACCTCGTAGTCGTGGATCAGCTTCCAGATCGGGCTCGCCTGTGCTGCTGCGATCCAATCCTCTGGAATACCCTCTGCGAGTGCGGCCCGCACAACCTCAGGGTCGTGCGGATCGAGCAGCACGGAGCGTTGAGCGGCGAGCAGTTCGTGTGGGTCTTCTACACTCGCTGCCTCGGCAACACGGTCTGCATCGTAGAGCACCAGGCCGAGGTAACGCAGGCGACCGACGCAGGTCTCGGCGCAGACGGTCGGCAGCCCGACCTCGATGCGGGGGTAGCAGAACGTACACTTCTCGGCTTTGCCCGTGCGGTGGTTAAAGTACACCTTCTTGTACGGGCATCCTGAAATGCACATGCGCCAACCTCGACATGCGTCTTGATCGACGAGCACGATGCCGTCTTCCTGACGCTTATACATCGCGCCCGACGGGCACGATGCGACACACGAAGGGTTCAAGCAGTGTTCGCAGATCCGAGGGAGGTAGAACATGAACGCCTTCTCGTATTCAGCGTTTACTTCTTCACTCATCTTCTGCAGAATCGGGTCATCCTGCATCGTCTCGAGCGAGCCACCGAGATTGTCATCCCAGTTTGCCGACCACCCGATCTTCATATCCTTACCGGTGAGCAAGCTCTTCGGCTTCGCGACTGGAGTGTGTTCCCCTTGCGGCGAGTTGAGCAGCATGTCGTAGTCGTAGGTCCACGGCTCGTAGTAGTCATGGATCTCGGGGAGCTTCGGGTTGGAGAAGATGCGCGATAGCTTGTGCAAGCGACCTCCGTCGCGCAACCTCAGGCGTCCCTTTTTATCGCGGACCCAACCGCCCTTCCACTTCTCCTGGTCCTCGTACCCGCGCGGGTAACCGACTCCGGGTCTCGTTTCAACGTTGTTGAACCAGACGTACTCGACACCGGAACGGTTGGTCCACGCCTGTTTGCAGGTTACGGAGCACGTGTGACAGCCGATGCATTTGTCGAGATTCATCACCATCGACATTTGGGCCATTACTTTCATGAGTAGCGCACCTCCTGGTTGCGGCGACGAATCGTCGTAACTTCATCTCGTTGGTTGCCTGTTGGTCCAAGGTAATTGAATGCCCACGCAAGCTGGGCGTACCCGCCAATGAGGTGGCTTGGCTTCATGAGAATGCGCGTGAGCGAGTTGTGGATCCCGCCACGCAGGCCACTCGTCTCTGCGATCGGCACGTCTACCGTACGATCCTTCGCGTGGTACATGAACACCGTTCCTTCTGGCATGCGGTGCGACACGATGGCGCGGGCGACAACGACGCCGTTGCGGTTATACGACTCGATCCACTCGTTGTCGCGAACGCCAATCTTTGCGGCATCTTCGATGCTCATCCAAATTGTCGGGCCGCCGCGCGAGAGCGAGAGCATGAAGAGGTTGTCTTGGTATTCAGAGTGGATCGACCACTTCGAGTGCGGTGTCAGGTACCTCACTGCGACCTCGGAGCTGCCCGAGACTGAGTCCACTCCCTGCGCCCCGACCTGCGCATCTCCGAACAATCGGTGCATATCGAGCGGTGGCCGGAAGATCGGAAGATTCTCACCGAGGTCTTCCATCCAATCGTGGTCGAGATAGAAGTGTTGGCGGCCCGTGAGGGTATGCCACGGTTTCAAGTGTTCGACGTTGATCGCAAACGCGGTGTATCGTCTGCCGCCGTGCTCGGAACCCGACCACTCCGGCGAGGTGATGACACTGCGCGGCTGCACCTGCACGTCATGGAACGTTATCTGTGACCCCTCGTGCTCTTCTGCGAGGAATGCCATCTTCTGACCGGTCTGCTGTTCGAGCTTCTTGAATCCCTGCGTGGCAAGACGCCCATTACTGGTGCCCGAGAGCGCAAGAATCATTTCGCAAGCGCGTCTGTCAGAGTCGAGCCTCACCGACCCCGCGTACGGCCCCGACGGAACAGTGCCGTTGAGCTCGGCGAGCTTCTTCAGTTCAGGCTCGACGCGGTAGTTGATTCCCTTGGTCGTGAGGCCGAGCTTCTCTGACAGTGGCCCGAGCGTTCGCCACTTCTCGAAGAGATTTGGGTAGTCACGCTCGACCACGGTGAGCTTTGGCATCGTCACTCCGGGCACCAGCGGCAGGTCTTCGACCCGGCCCTTCGGGGTCGCCATGACGTCGGCGGTGTCGTGCGTCAGAGGAGTAGCGACGATGTCTTTGCGCACCCCCAGATGGTTCTCGGAGAGCTCGCTGAACCGCTTCGCCATGAGCCCGAATAGCTCGTAGTCGGTCTTCGTTTGCCACGGCGGCGCGATCGCAGGGTTGAACGAGTGAATGAACGGGTGCATATCCGTCGAAGACAGGTCGTACTTTTCGTACCAGGTCGCCGCTGGGAACACGAGATCCGAAAAGAGGGTGGTGCTCGTCATACGGAAATCGGCCGTCGCGAGCAGGTCGAGCTTGCCCTCGGGGGCTTCGTCGTGCCACACCATGTCGCGAGGCCGTGATCCCTCGGCCGCTTCTGGAGCCCGGATTGCGGCGTCGGTTCCGAGGAGATGCTTGAGGAAGTACTCGTTACCTTTACCCGAGGATCCGAGGATATTCGCTCGCCAGACGAGTACGACACGTGGGAAGTTCTCTGGTGCATCTGGGTCTTCGACCGAGAAGCCGAGGCTTCCGTCGTTCAAGGAATCGACGACGTGTGCCGCAGGCTCCTTGCCTGCCGCTTCGGCCTCGTCCACGAGATCGAGCGGATTGCGGTCAAACGTTGGGTAGCTCGGCATCCACCCCCGCTTCACCGACTCGACCAGGCAATCTGCCGTTGTCTTGCCTTCGAAGCTCCCGCGCGCGAGCGGTGAAGCGAGTTGATCGGCAGGCAATCCGTCGTAGCGCCACTGATCGGTGGCGAGGTACCAAAACGCAGTGCCAATGGTGTGGCGCGGTGGCCGATTCCAGTCAGCGGCAGCAGCATACTGCTGGTACCCGGTGATCGGTCGCACCTTTTCTTGACCGACGTAGTGCGCCCAACCGCCTCCGTTGACTCCCTGGCACCCCGTCATCATGGTTAGCGCGAGGAACGTGCGGTAAATGGTGTCCGAGTGGAACCAGTGGTTCGTGCCGGCACCCATGAGGATCATTGAGCGACCGCCAGATCGATCGGCGTTGTCGGCGAACTCGCGCGCGATGCGGATCGCCTGCTCTGGCGGCACAGACGTGAGCTCTTCCTGCCACGCCGGGGTGCCGGGTGACGATGCATCGTCATACCCTGCGGCCCACTCCCCGGGAAGTCCCTCGCGACCGACACCGTATTGCGCCAGCATGAGGTCAAACACCGTTGTGACCGTTTGGCCAGCGACCGTGTGCACGGGAACTCCACGGCGGATCGTTCCCGATCCACCGGCATGTTCTTGACCCGCCTCGGGCGCGAGGTCGAACCGCGGAAGCAGTATCTCCCGGGCCTCCCCGTCCCACGATGCGAGGTCAGAGATGGACAGCGGTGGAGTCACGCCCTCGAGGTCGAGGTTCCAGTTCCCCTCGTCCTCTGGCGTGAAGCGGTGGCCGAGTGAACCGTTTGGCACCACCGCGTTTCCGTGTTCGTCGAGGAGCACCGTCTTGAAGTCAGCGCGAGGAACACTGCTGCGCTCGTCTTCGAGATCTGATGCGGTGAGAAACTTGCCTGGCACAAGGCCGCCGTCGGGGTGCTGCTCGAGCGCAACGAGATACGGTGAATCGGTGTACTTCTGCATGTACTCTTCGAAGCGCGCCGTGCGCTTCTCGACGTAGTGCTCGCGGAGAATCACATGTCCCATTGCCATGCCCAGTGCGGCGTCGGTGCCCGGGTGGAGCGACACCCACTCGTCGGCGAACTTAGTGTTGTCAGTGTAGTCGGGTGAGACGGTCACTACCTTCTGGCCGCGGTAGCGCGCCTCGGTCATGAAGTGCGCGTCTGGAGTACGGGTCACCGGAACGTTCGACCCCCACATGATGAGGTAGCCAGCGTTCCACCAATCTGCCGACTCGGGCACGTCGGTCTGGTCGCCGAACACCTGCGGGCTCGCCACGGGCAGGTCGGCGTACCAGTCGTAGAACGACAGCATGGTGCCACCGACGAGGTTGAGATACCGCGATCCGGCACCGTGCGAGACCATTGACATGGCCGGAATCGGCGAGAAGCCTGCGATTCGGTCGGGCCCATACTTCTTGACCGAATACACCTGTGCGGCAGAAGCAATCTCCACTGCCTCTTCCCATGTGGTTCGGATCAGACCGCCCTTGCCGCGCGCGCTCTTGTACTTGCGCGCGAGTTCTGGGTTCTCCACAATTGATGCCCAGGCCTCGACCGGGTCGGGATGCTGGCGTTTCGCCTCGCGATAGATCTCCGCGAGAACGCCCCGAACGTACGGATACCGCACGCGTGTCGGGGAATAGGTGTACCAGCTGAAGGCCGCACCGCGAGGGCAACCGCGCGGCTCATACTCAGGTGAGTTCGGGCCCACAGACGGGTAGTCGGTCTGCTGCGTTTCCCAGGTGATAACGCCGTCTTTGACGTAGACCTTCCACGAGCACGAGCCTGTGCAGTTCACACCGTGCGTCGAGCGCACCACCTTGTCGTGCGCCCAACGATCTCGGTAGAACACGTCACCCGCACGGCCACCCTCGAGAAACAGCGCACGCAGATCATTCGACTGCTCGCCGGGCCGCAGGAAGCGACCCATCTTCAGGAGTGTGTCGGCGAGCGCTCCATCAGTCGCAGCATGTGTCTGCACATTTGAGCTGTCGTTCATGGCGGAACTCCTCCCGGGAAACGTTGTCTCCCCAAGATTCTCCCTTTTTGCGATGAATTGGTACCCCTTACACCGTGTTTATTCAGATCGTGACAATTGTTGATTAATTTCGAATAATCACGGGCATAGACACTAGGCAGATGCCCGTATCGACGGCTAGTCTCAGGCTCACCAGTGTCGGTTCCACTGAACGGAGAACCCATGAACGACACCGCTACAACGTCCCCAGGCAAACTGCGCGGCCAATTTCCCCAGGTCATTCTCGCGATGCTCGCCTCGACGGTCGGGTTCTGGGCGTGGATGCTCATCTCCCCTATCCAGGCGTTCTACTCAGAAGAGATGCAGTTGAGTGAGGGACAGATCTCGCTCATGCTCGCCGCGCCCGTGCTGGTTGGCGCGCTTGGTCGCATCATTACAGGCTCGCTCACCGATCGATTCGGTGGACGCAAGATGTTCACCTTCATCCTCCTCATATCGATACCGGCGGTGCTGCTCGTCGCTTTTGCGGGGTCCATCGGAAACTACGCCTTACTCATTGCCGCGGGCACCTACCTCGGGGTCGCTGGCACGATCTTCGCAATTGGTATTCCGTTCTCGAGTGCCTGGTACGAACCAAAGCGGAGGGGCTTCGCAACGGGCGTGTTCGGCATGGGAATGATCGGTACCGCCGTATCCGCCTTCGTGACACCGCGACTGTTGCGCACCATCGGGTATTTCGAAACCCATCTTCTCGTCGCAGGCATCATGCTCGTCATGGCCGTCCTCGTGTGGTTCTTCATGCGTGAATCCCCTGAGTGGGTTCCGAACCGCGAACCGTTCATCCCGAAGGTCTTCGGCACGCTCAAGCTCGCAATTACGTGGCAAATGTCATTCCTCTACGGCATCGTGTTCGGTGGGTTTGTCGCGTTCTCAACGTTCTTGCCCAAATATCTCCTTACGATCTATCCAGACGATGTCGAGCCCGTGGGTGCGGGCACCCGCACTGCACTCTTCGCGGTCGCAGCGGTAGTCGCGCGCCCGATTGGTGGCGTGCTCGCCGACATATTCGGCCCGAAGATCATTTCGCTCATCTCACTCGCGGGCATCGTGACGCTTGCGTACGTGGTTGGCCAGCAGCCTGCTGAAGGCATCCTCACGGGTGTGACCTTCATCGCAATGGCTTCGGCGATGGGACTCGGCATGGGTGCAGTCTTCGCCTGGATCGGCCCCTCGACTCCGAAGGAAAAAGTCGGTGCAGTCAGTGGGATTGTCGCGGCCGCGGGCGGTCTTGGCGGCTACTTCCCCCCGCTTGTCATGGGCGCGACCTACCACCCCGAAAGCAACTCGTACTCGCTGGGGCTCTGGTTGCTCGTTCTCGTTGGCGCGTTTGCTCTCGTCGTCGCCGGAATGCTCAAGGGGGCGCGCTCAAAGTAAGCAACCTCGAAGTATGCAACCTCGAAGTAGGCAACCGAGGAGGCGAGTTCAGTGCGAAAGCTTGCGCGGAGGCATTGCCGGATCTGGCAGCCGCTGCTTACGGTGCATCGCGAGCGTCAGCCTACACTCGTCTGGAGTCACAAATGGCTCGAGTTGCTCGACTTCGAGCGGGCCAGACACCTGGCTCAACTGATCCCGAATCAAGCGCTCGTGGACATCACAAATCGCGCTCCGCGTTCCGTCGCACAGGTCGTATTGCGGGCACGGAACGACAGTGATCTCGAGACGATCGAGGTCGAGGTCGGGTTCGAGTCCCACATCTTCGAGGTGGGCAATGAGCGTGTCGATCTGGTGCTGCGCGTCAGCCCCAATGACCGAACTCCGGTCGAGCGACGGGTAGAGCCGCCGAAGCATGTCGCCCCTCGACTGCGACGTGATCACTCGCTCGTCGGCGCTCGGGTTCATCCCGGGCTCGCATACCGCGTAGAAGCCCGAAGGTGGCCTACCTCGAGTCCCCGTTACCAGGGGGCGGCTCACAATGAGTCCCTCCTCTTCGAGCACACGCAGATGGTCTCGCGCAGTATTGATGTGAATCTCTGCGTAAGCAGCCAGTTCCTCGAGCTTTTGCCCGGGCTCATCTTGCACAGCTCGCAGGAGTTTGACCCTGCTAGCCTGCGTCAAACCTCGATAATCCTCGACACGGCGGGGCATGATTTAAGTCTATCCGCACCTCGTGAGCTCAGACAACTGGCGTGGCGTTCGCCGCGGGAGTGGTGAAGAATGAACATGAAATGAGGGGTGGACTGTGACCGAATTACCCGAAGCTTATTCGGAGTGGATCCTCTCGCGTGTGCGGGTAACCGAGAGTGTCGAGATTGCCGTCGCGAGGGCGCACGGGCGCGTGCTTGCGCAGCGGGCGGTTGCCGGCGTCGACTTGCCGCTCTGGGACGCGTCGGCGATGGATGGCTACGCGATCCACTCTGCCGATACAAACGGTGCAAACAGCGATGCGCCTAGGGAGCTACGCGTTATCGGGGAAATTGAGGCTGGGAGCAGCCTCGATCCAGACCTCCCCTCGGGTACTGCGGTGCGGATCATGACAGGTGCTCCGGTGCCTACTGGGGCCGATGCCGTGGTTCCCGTGGAGTTGACGCACGGATCAGGACCCGACGGGTGGGCAGATGACCGCGTACGTGTGCTTCGCGGCGTCGACCCGGGAGCGAATGTCCGCAGACAGAGTGAAGACGTCGTTCGAGGAGAGACGATCGCGCATGCTGGCGAAGTGCTCGGAGCTGCGCGGCTCTCAGCGCTCGCCGCGGCTGGTGTTTCGGAGGTGCCCGTGCACCGCGTTCCACGTGTCGCCGTCGTGAGTACCGGGTCAGAACTTCGCCCCCCTGGGTTGCCACTTCACCGCGGCAAGATTCCCGAATCGAACTCACTGCTCATCTCGGGGTTGCTGCGAGAGGCCGGTATTGAGGCGGACACGGTCGAGCACCTCGCCGACGATGCGGCCACGCTCAAGAGGCGGCTCACGGAGCTCGCGGCGGATCACGACGCCGTCATCACCACGGGAGGCGTGGGCCCGGGACGGCATGATGTGGTGCGAATCGCACTTGAATCCGAACCGGATATTCGATCTGTGCGGGTCGCCGTTCGGCCAGGCCAGCCTCAGTGCTCAGGTGTCCACAGCGCGGGTGCGTTCATCTTCGGGCTACCAGGCAACCCGGTAAGCGCCGCCGTGAGTTTCGAACTCTTTGTGCGGCCCGCTCTGCGCAAGATGGCAGGAATTGCGAGCCCAGCGCGTCGACGCAATGTCGCGAGAGCGACCCGCGGTTGGCGGGGCAAGTCTGGCGTGTTGCAGGTGTTGCCCGTATCACTCACGGAGACCGCAGGCGGTCTGGCCTGCGCCCCAGCGGTTCCTCCCCGAGGCGTATCACACGCGGTCGGAAAACACGGAGCCACCGACGGATACGCGCTCGTCGAGCCTGAACGCGGTGACATCGCAGCGGGCGATCTGGTGCGGGTCATCGATACGGGGCTCAAGTGAATGCCGCTCGGGGCGCCGCAGATAGCTTCGACGCGATTGTGCTCGCTGGCGGGCGTGGATCGCGCCTGGGTGGTGCAGACAAGGCGGCAATCGAGCTTGCGGGAAGACGTCTCATCGACCGCGTCGTGACCGCCGCCCGCGAAGCGGGAGCCCATCGAACCATCGTTGTCGGGCCAGATCACGCTGGCTCGCTAGCCGACCGGGTGATTCGAGAGAATCCGCCGTTCTCGGGCCCGCTCCAGGCGCTCGGAGCGGGCCTGGAGGAGGTAGCGTCGCCGCTTGTCATGCTGCTCGCCTGCGACCTGGTGCACCCCGCTGAGGTCGTGCAGCAGATTGGTGCACCACTCGCTGCAGGCACAGATGGCCGCGTTCTCGTTGACGAGCACGGCCAGTTGCAGTGGCTCGCGAGCTGCCTGCGCACCGATGCGCTTCGCGACGCAATTCACGAGTTCACTGCATCGGGGAGCACACTCGAAAACCTTCCACTCAAGGCCGTCCTTGCGCGGCTGAACCTCGAGCGCTTCGATGCTCGAGTCGGCACGACCCTCGACATTGACACTCCCGAACAACTGGCACGTGCTCGATCACAGGAAAGGACGCAATCATGACGAATGACCCAAAGAGGCTCCCCCCGGAGGCACTCGACGCCTGGTTAGAACGTGCGGCACAAACGCTCCACATCGATCGAGAAGAGGTTCCGATTCCGCTCATTCTCGACGTCGCCGCCGATATCGCGCACGGTGTCGCGAGGCCCGCCGCACCGCTCACCACCTTCTTACTCGGCTTAGCTCTTGGTCGGCGATCAGGAGAAGGTGCCACGCTCGAAACGCTGGCTGCTGACCTCTCGGTTCTCGCCGAAACGTGGGAAACAGAAGAACAGCGCGCGGAATAGCGGGTACTAGCCGGATACTTTGGTCGCGATGAAGATCTCGTTCTTATCCGAGAACTCCCACGTCGTCTCGATGATGCAGGTAACGATGACGAGACGGTTTGGGTCGTGGGTCCAGATATCCTGCGCAGCGATGTCATCTTTCATAATCGTGCGCTTGTCTTCAACGAGGTATGTTGCTCCCGAGTAGCTCAGTGTCTCACCGATGTCGAGGGTGCGTAGCACGTCACCCGCGCAGTCACGGTTGTCGCAGGAGTGAGCGAGAATGAAGTCGGTCCCGCCATCCCGCGGATACCCGTAGGCATCATCGACTATCTGCCAAAATCCCTGGCCCTCATCTGCCGGGCGCCAGACTGGCGAGTATGGCATCTCCTGCACATTCGCGATGTCGACAACCGGATCTGGGTACACCGGCTCCGGTTCGGGTTCTGGCTCAGGCTCAGGAGTCGGCTCTGGTGTCACTACCGGGGCTGGCTCCGGAGTGGGCTCGGGTTCGGGCTCACCCGCAAACACTCCGCTGAAGATCGCCACAACGAGGGCGATAGCGACGAGGAGCGCCCCGCCACCGACGTACCACCAGGCGCGCGTCTTTGACTTCGGAGCATTCGAGGCGGGCTCGGCGGAGGCTGGCTCTGCAGACGCTGACTCGGCAGCGGCTGGCTCGGCGGATTCGTCGTTCAATGTGTGTCTCCTCGGTGTGCGCAGTACAAAGCCTCCCGCAGCAGTTTACGCCGCGGGAGGCTTTGTAAGCTTCGAAATTACCTGCTTATGCCGCGGCAGTTTCGATCTTTACCGGCGGGGTGGCTGCGCCAGGGCCCGCTGCGGGGAGGCAGCTGCCGGTGCCGAAGAAGTAGGTGTTTCCGCTGAAGCTGATCGACTCAACGACCGCACCCTCTGAACCGGTGAATCCGACGCCCAGGATCTGGAAGACATGGTCGTCGTCCTCGATGAAGGATTGCAGAATTTCAAAAGTTTCTGCAAAGTTTGTGCCAATGGGCCAATCCGAAGAATCAGTGATCTCGAGGTCAGCAAGGTTGTATGTCCCAGGCCCGAGTGGCACTGAACGATAGGTAGTGAAATCAAGGTCCTCAGGATTGCCGCCGATATGTATGAACATTGGCACCTGAATCGTTACTGACCCTGTGAGAACGGTGATCGACGTGGAGTTAACAACGGCCTCCAGCGGAGCCGTTGTCCCGTCAGTAGTCGGACGCTCCCCAACCGGGAACCCCTTGAGCACCTGAACAACACTTGCCGACGACTCGGCAGTCGGGACGAGTGTAGAAATCGAGCACTCCTGGAACGTCACGCTGTCTTCAAGTGTCGCGCCCGATTCCCGTGGTTCCGACCCAATGTGCCACTGGTCATAGTTAAAATCGGCCTCTTCACCAGTGCCGCCGCGCTGATTCGGAGCCACGTCGCCCGGGCCGATCTGAATGTTCGCGGCGAATGCCGGAGCAACGCCTCCGACCGTCAGTGCAAGCGCCGCAACGGCCGACAGGCCAAGCTTCAGCGCCGCAGACTTCTTCTTCTGCATGCGTTCCTCTTTCGCTTCGTTACTCAAGATTCCCCCCACGAGCAGTACTCATAGGAAAACTATTGGTGGCGCACCGAATGCACACACCCAAAAACGAACGTACGCGACATCTGTCGGAAACTCAAGCGAGGGCCCTGAACGTTACACGACTGGCCAAGCACGCTCGTAACCGGCTCTTTCCCCGCCACTCGGGTCGGACTCGAAGTAGTCTGCTAGACAGGAGGCCGCCATGAGTAACCTTGAGGTAGACCCAACCGAGACGATTTGTGCCGAGCATTCAAGCGTGCACGCTGAGATCGAGGTGCTCGAGCCGCGCGATGTTCCGCTCGGCGGACTCAGGGCCATGAATGTGCGGCGCACACTCCCCCAGCGGGCACGCAGCCTCATCGGCGCGTGGTGCTTTCTCGATCACTACGGCCCTGATGACATGCGCACCTCCCGCCCCATGGATGTGGCGGCGCACCCGCACACCGGGCTCCAGACCGCGAGCTGGGTGTTCTCGGGCACCATCGAGCACCGCGACAGCGCTGGCAACCACGCAATCGTTCGCCCAGGCGAGCTCAACCTCATGACTGCGGGCTCAGGCATCAGCCATTCAGAACGCACCACCCCCGACACCGAGATCCTTCACGGAGTCCAGCTGTGGATCGCGCTCCCCGACCGCACCCGTCACGTGCGCAAACGCTTCGACCACTACGTTCCGCCCACGGTCGAAGGCGACGGATACCGGGCGCAGGTGTTCCTCGGCTCGCTTCTCGGCGACGCGTCACCGGTAGCGGCACACACACCAACGGTCGGTGCAGAGATCTCCCTGGATCCAGGGGCCACCCTCGATCTCTCGGTGAATCGCACGCACGAGCACGGCATACTCGTCGACACAGGCGATGTGACCCTCAACCACGGCGGGCACGGAGTTCCGCAGGCTTTGGGCTGGTCGCAACTCGGATTTGCGCCGATCGGCGCAGAGATGTTGCGCATCACAGCGGGGTACAAGGGCGCGCGTCTCATGCTCATCGGCGGCGAACCGCTCGGAGAGCAGCTCGTGATGTGGTGGAACTTCGTGGGCCGCAGTCACGAAGAAGTCATTGCTGCGCGCGAGGCCTGGATGTCGACAATAGAGGGAACCGCGGGCTTAGGCGATCAGTTCGGCATTCCCGATGATGAACCCGATCCACCGCTACCGGCACCGCCCGCACCCATCGCGAGGCTGAAGCCACGGGGGCATCTTCCCCCACTGCCCACCACACAACAGAGTCAGGATGATGAAATGACAGAGCAAGGCGAGCAGATTCGCATCGAGAATGTGCCCGATGAGCAGCGGTACACGATCACGGTGAATGGTGAGCTAGCGGGGTTTGCGAAGTACCGTTCGACACAAGACGGCAACGGGGTCGCATTCACCCATACAGAGGTCGACGAGAAATTCGGCGGACGCGGACTTGCCGGGAAGCTTGTGGCCTGGGCCCTCGCCGACGTGCGAGACTCTGGGAGCCGCATAGTGCCGTACTGCCCATACGTTGCCGCGTGGCTCAAAAAGCATCCAGAGTTCGAGGAGTTCGTCGATTGGCCCACGCAGTAACAGACCCGATCGAGACTGATACTCCCCCCGCGCGCACGATTGAGGTGAGCGCCGTCGTGGTTCGCGATCAGGAGGGCCGGGTGCTCAACGTGCGCAAGCGCGGCACTGACTCCCTCATGCTGCCGGGCGGCAAGCCCGAGGCCTTCGAGGATCCGCGCGACACCGCCATTCGTGAGTTCTCAGAGGAGCTCGGGGTGGAACTCGATCCACTACGCCTTCGCGGCCTCGGCGACTTTCGGGCCCCAGCCGCGAACGAGTCGGGGTTCGAGGTGCTTGCGCACGTCTACGAGCACCCGTTCGTCGCGGTGGATCACCCGCGCGCCGAAATCGAGCACCTTGAGTGGGTGCACCCGGGTGATCCACACCCCAACATGGCGCCGCTCAACACCATGCACGTCTTTCCGGCGCTCGAGAACCCTTCGCGACCCGCTCAGCGGATTGCAGTCTTCACGGGGTCGGCGCTCGGCGTAAACCCGAGGTTTGAGCAGGTCGCACGCGAGTTTGGTGCGGCGCTCGGCGCATCGGGAATCGAACTCGTCTACGGAGGCGGCAAGGTCGGACTCATGGGCGCCGTTGCCGATGGTGTGCTGCTTTCTGGGGGCAACGCATTTGGAGTGATCACCGAAGCGCTCATCAACGGAGAAACGGGACACGAGGGCCTGACGCGCCTCGAGGTCGTGCGCACGATGACCGAACGAAAGCAGCGCATGGCGGCTTTGACCGATGCCTTTGTTGCATTGCCCGGCGGCCCAGGAACGCTCGAGGAGCTTTTCGAGGTGTGGACGTGGGTCACGCTCGGGATCCACACGAAACCCGTCGCCCTCTTCGATATTGATGGCTACTGGCAGCCGCTGATCAGCATGATCGATCACATGGTCGAGTCTGGTTTCTCGGCGCCCTCGGCACGCGACTCGCTCATCATCGCGACAAGCGCCGACGAGCTCTTCGAGAAGATCGCGAGCTGGCAGCCTCCGAGACCGAAGTGGGTCTAACCACTACGCTTAAGCACATGGAATCTGCGATGAAGCACGGCCCCTCCCCCGAGCGCGGCCTCACGCCTGCGCTCGCCATTCTTCTCGGCCTCGCAGCTTCAGTGATTGTGCTCGCGGGGGTGTCTTACGCTCGAGACATCATCGGCCCACTCGCAATCGCGGCCGTCATTGTGATCATCTGCAATCCCATCAGACGCCCGCTCGACCGCGCGGGCTTCCCGAGTTGGATCTCGACGACCATCGTCATCGCAGTCTCCTGGGCGATCCTGCTCGTTCTCGCGGGCATGCTCGCGTGGGCAACCACCGAATTCACACAACTCGTCATTGCCTTTGCCCCTGACCTGCGCAACACAGCGAACACCACACTCGAATGGCTCGCAACCTTTGGCCTCGACACGCAGGTCTCAGACGCCGCGCTCGCCTATCTCACTCCCGCAAAACTCATCGGCTACGCGACCTCGCTCGGTGGCGGAATCATTGGCGTCTTCGCGGCGCTCTTCTTCATCTTCGCCTACGCGATCTTTATGGCGGCCGACGCCGCGAGGTTTGGCCGCGCGTCGCACGAGTTCGGGCCAGAATCCGCGCCCAGGATACGGAAGATCGGCAGATTCAACAGGAGCGTTCGCAGGTACTACGTCGTGAATGCGGCGTTTGGCCTGCTCGTGGCTGCAGTCGACGGAGTCGCCCTGGCCATCATGGGGGTTCCCGCGCCACTTGTCTGGGCGATTCTCGCGTTCGTCACGAACTTTGTGCCAAACATCGGGTTCATCCTTGGACTCGTACCGCCCATGATTCTCGCCCTCGTGGTCGGAGGGGTTCCGCTCATGATTGGCGTGATCATGGTGTACTCGGTCGCCAACGTGCTGTTGCAGGTACTCATACAGCCGAAGTTTGTGAGCGACGCGGTGAGTCTGAGCCTCACCCTGAGCTTCGCATCGGTGCTGTTCTGGACCTTCATTATCGGACCGCTCGGTGCGATCCTCGCGATCCCGCTCACTCTGCTCGTCCGGGCCCTCATACTCGAGCGGGACTCAGATCTCGCCTGGCTCCGATGGCTGTCGGGCGATCGTTTACGCGGCAAAACAGGGCACGATCTGGTGCTCTAGGCGCCTGCTTCTCGGGCC
Organism: Leucobacter denitrificans; assembly: GCA_040393365.1. Taxonomy (GTDB): domain Bacteria; phylum Actinomycetota; class Actinomycetes; order Actinomycetales; family Microbacteriaceae; genus Leucobacter; species Leucobacter denitrificans_A. The sequence goes on along the minus strand of JBEBUJ010000006.1, from coordinate 33,525 downwards.
TGTCTAGCGGATCAGGCCAGTTTTGTGTCCCAAAACTCGCGAAGCTGGTGGCTCTTTGCCACCGCGATGTCGTCCCAGTCCTGCATAGTCGTCGAGCTGTCTGCGTAGTCCGACGGAATTTTGAACAGTTGCAGCGGCACACCGAAGCGTTCGCACACGCTCGCGTAGGCGTATCCCTCCATATCGACAAGCTGGGCGCCGAGCCCCGAAATATGCGCACGCTGTTCGTCACTCGTCACGAATTGGTCGCCGGTCGCGAGCGTCGCGGTTTCCTGCAGCACGATGTCGCCCGCCGGGTGCAGCGTCGGCGACGCCAAGGCGTAGTCGTGCTGCACGAGCGCCGTCACCTGGTAGATCGTGTCAAGCGAGAGCCCGCCTCGTTCACCATCTACGACGCCCGCCGTGCCGAGCACGACCACCCGCTCGTACGCGTGATGCGCCAATGCTTGTGCGAGCGAACCCGCGCCATTGATCTTGCCGACACCCGTCACCAAGTGGGCTACATCCGCAAAGGCCGAGGCCTCGTCATCGTGCGCAAATACCAGCAGTGTGGTCTCGTTTCCCATGAAACTCCCCAGGGCTCGGTGCCTTATAAACGAACTCCAGACTAGCGGTACTCGAAAATTTGTTCCGGGTGGCTTTTTCGCATGCGTCGCGCGCAAGCCTTGAGTGGTTGCGGGATCGACCCTTACCCTTTCCACACCCACCACAGATGAGATCACATGAGTAACAACTCAGCCGAAGATTTCGGCTCGGAGCATATGCTTCTTGATTTTGCCGGAGGGCGTACGGGGAAGGTCATCGCGAACCACAAGCTCGCGCGGGATCTTGTATTTCGCGAGGCGATTTGCGAGAAACTCGCGTACGCCGTCAAGTTCAAGCGGTTCACTTGCGACCACGACCGCAACAATGGTTTCGCCCCACTCAGGGTGCGGCCGACCGATGACTGCCGCATCGGCAACGGCCGGGTGTTGCAGCAGCATCTCTTCGATCTCAGGAGAGAAGACGTTCTCACCTCCGGTGATCACGACGTCTTTTACCCGATCCACAATGTAGAGGTACCCATCACTATCGACGCGCGCAAGATCGCCCGTACGATACCAGTCTCCATCGAAGACCTCGGCGGTAGCCTTGGGGCTTTTCAGGTAACCCACCATCCGGGTATTAGAGCGCATGACGATTTCGCCGACCTCCTCCGCCTGGGCCGCTTCACCGTCGTCGCGCACAACGCGAATCTCGACACCGGGCATGCCGCCCGCGCCGATGGAGCCAGCCTTTATCACCTGCTCTTCGGGGTAGAGCGCCGAACCAACTGGGCCCGTTTCGCTCATGCCGTAGACCTGACTAAAGGAGTCACTCTGGTATGCGGCTTGGAGCGTCTTCATGGTCTCTGCGCCCATTGGGGCACCGCCGTAAATCCAAAGGCGCGCGGTGGAGAGATCGAAGTCGTTGATTGTCTTACCGATTGTCGGGAGCACCTGGAGAGGCGCGAGGTAGGCGATCGGAGCACCAAAGAACGCTGTAACCTTTTCTGCTTCAACGGTCTTGAGGAACTCGACCGGGTGATATTCCTTGAGTAGCACGACGGTACCACCGAGATAGACCATTGAGAGCATCCAGTTGTTGAGCAGTGTCGCGTGCCAGATCGGCATTGCAATGAGAAACCTGTCGTCTTTGCGCATGCCTACCGCCGCGGTGGTGTGACCGGGCACAGCGTAAAGACCAGCATGGTTGTGCTCGCAACCCTTCGGGTCGCTCGTGGTGCCTGAGGTATAGAGCACCTCCGCGATCATGTCTCCGGTGACAGGCACCCCGTTCCAGGCCACAGCGCTTTGCACAAGCCGGTCAAATTCACCGTCACCCGCATCGGTGGTGGCGAGGAGCCGCAATCGACCATCCGCCTCACTCACTCGCTCAGCAAATTCAGTGTCGGCGACGATTGCTTTGAGTTCGGCGTGCTCCGCAATATATGCCAGCTCGCGAGCGGTGAGCTTATGGTTCACGGGAACGAGCACCGCGCCCGCGCGCCACAGACCAAAGGCAGCGATCATGAACGCGGGGGTGTTGTAGGTCATCACACCAACCCGCTGGCCGGGCTCAACTCCTACGTCACGAAACACCGCTGCGGCACGCTTACTCAGATCAAGAAAATCCTCGTATGAATACCTGCGCGTCACCGTGACAATCGCGTCTTTATTCGGAAATTGGCGGGCGGCTCGTTCGAGCATCCAGTTCAAATTCATCTGTATCTCACTTCGTTGTGGGTGCTGCTGCAGGGAAAACTCTTCGTTGCGTGGATCATTGAATCGTGATTCAATGAGGCTATTGAATCACGATTCAATCCAGTTGTCACCCAACTTTGCGATTTGATGCCATCATCATCGCTTACCTGAGGTCTAGGAGTTCTCCGGTGAATATCAACAAACCAGACCACCTACGCAATGCAAGATTGGCTGACACGTAATGGCTGATGCGATCCCCTACGAAACAACGCCGCCGGTCGCAGGAGCGCGACGTCATCACCGCGCAGAACTCGTGCGCGCAGCCACCGAGATCGTGCGCACCGAAGGGTTTAACGCCGCGAGCGTCAAGGCTATTACCGCGCGCGCCGGCATGAGTGCCGGGCTGCTCTACAGTCACGCCTCCAGCGTTGACGATATTCTCATCGAGGTCTTTCGCGTATGTGCAGGCGCTGAAATCACCGCAATAGACGCGGCAGTCACCGAAATAGCGGCCACCGCACCTGCTTCCCACAATGCCGCTGCCCAGCTTTCGACGCTTATTGAAACATTCGCGGATCGCGCACTCCGCAGCGGATTACTCGCATGGTCGCTGCTTGTCGAGCCGGTAGGGCAGGCGATCGAAGCCGAGCGCCAACGTTACCGCCGCGAGTACGCAGACCTGCTTGCGCAGATTGTGACCCAAGGCATTGAGACGGGCGAGTTCGTGGAACAAGACCCACAGATCACCGCCGCGGGCCTCGTCGGTGCGATTGGCGAAGCATTCTCGGGCCCACTTTCCCCGATTTCTCCGACCCCACTCGTGGGTGACATCGATCGTCGAGAACGCGGCCTCACCGCAAAGTCTGCGCTCTGCGCACTGTGTTTGCGGGCGGTGGGGGCGACAAGCGCACCCTGTACGAACAGTGCAGCAACCGCTGCCCCGCGCTCAAACTCTGCTTCGACTCCCCAAGATTTACCCTAGATTTCCCGTTTTTACTCAAGGAGGAGGCCCCAACGTGAGCACCACACACGAAGTACTCAACCAAGCGCCGGTCCGCGTTGGACAGAACGAATACCTGACGAACCTGCCGCTCGTGGAAGGCATCAAGCGCTTCGATGCGGAATGGGCTACCGACAAGCTCACGCGCATCGGTGAGACTGTTGGTTCTGCAGAATTCGTCGAGCACGCAAACCGCGCAAATACCAATGAGCCCGTACTGCACACGCACGACGCATATGGTAATCGGATCGACGAGGTGGAGTACGATCCGTCGTACCACCACATCATCGGGTCGGCCATCGCAGACGGTGCCCACACTGGCGCCGCGGCCAATCCTCGTCCCGGCGCAGCTGTCGCTCGCGCAGCGACCATCATGCTCTATGCCCAAGTCGAGCCAGGCCACGCCTGTCCGGTGTCGATGACACACTCGGCGCTCCCAGTTGTCGAGCAGAACGAAGAACTCGCGAAGACTTGGGTGCCGCGGCTGCTCTCGACTGAGTACAACGGAAAGCTTGCGGCGGGGAAGCCCGGTGCGGTATTCGGCATGGCACTCACGGAGAAGCAGGGTGGGTCAGACGTGCGCGCGAACAGCACGGTCGCCGAGCCCCTCAGTGACGGGAGCTACCGGCTCACCGGGCACAAATGGTTCTGCTCGGCTCCCATGTCTGATGCGTTCTTGGTGACCGCGCACGCTCCTGGCGGAATCTCGTGCTTCTTGCTGCCGCGCGTGCTCGAAGACGGCACGCGCAACGAGGTACGCGTGATGCGTCTGAAAGACAAAATGGGAAACCGCTCAAACGCGTCGAGCGAGGTCGAATATGAGGGCGCGATCGCTTTCCGCATCGGCGAGGAGGGACGCGGCATTCGCACCATCATCGACATGGTGGCCCGAACCAGACTCGACTGTATTCTTGCGTCGGCCGCCGGTATGCGCCAAGCCACCGCCGAGGCCGCCTGGCATGTGCGCAGACGCGAGGCGTTCGGGAAAAAGCTCATCGATCATCCATCGATGACTGCCGTGATTGCCGACTTACAGCTTGAAACCGAAGGGGCGATCGCCGCGGCGCTGCGAGTCGCGAGGTCATATGACGCGGATGCCGACGAACAGGAGCAGTCATTCCGCCGCATCTCCACCGCGCTCACGAAGTACTGGGTATGCAAGCGAGGCGTGGCGCACGCGGGCGAGGCGCTCGAATGCCTTGGCGGCAATGGCGTTTCAGAAGAGTTCGTGCTCGCGCGTCGCTTCCGCGAGCAGCCGATCATGGCGGTCTGGGAGGGGTCAGGCAACGTCATTGCGCTCGACATGTTGCGCGCACTGCACCGCGAACCAGAGTCCTACGAAGCATTCTTCGCCGAGGTGTCGCGCGCTTCAGGTGCCGACGCGCGTTTCGACACGGCGCTCGAACGCACGAAGAATCTCACTGCGGAAATCGCGCGCACCGCAGAGCCCGACGCCAGGATGCGCGAACTCACGGCTTCGATGGCGCTGCTCTTGCAGGGGGCGCTGCTCCTTGAAGGCGGCCCCACGGAGATTGCCGATGGCTTCATCGCCTCTCGCCTCGGCGAAGGTGCCAGGTTTGCGCACCTCTTCGGTGCGCTCCCCGCGGGCGTCGATATCGCCCGCATCGCGGCCCGCGCGTAACTCCAGACTGGCGATATTCGAAAATTTGTTCTATTATAAGAAGTCGAGTTCGTTCACGATCCGCAATTTCGTCCAGTGCAGGGCAAATTCCCATTCCAGCGGGGTTCATTACGACTCACCCTGATCCACTGCGATCAGACGGGGCCTTAATCGAGGCCGCACACGCATTGCGCCGCACTCAGCGCCCGCGTGAATAAGATGCGCGAGCACACCTGCCGCGCGAGCGCGTAGCCGAACGGTACGCGCTGAAAGAACACTCGCCCGGCCTGGGCCGCGCGACGTACCTAAGGACATAACTATGCAAACCCAATATGACAACCCGATCCGCCCGGCACCGCGTACTCCGTACCACTCGCTCGGCGAAAACTCCACAATGCACATTCCAAACTGGGCGCAGCACCGCTCTGTGTATCGCAGCGCTGGCCGCACGCTCTACGTCGTCGAAACCGAGAAGTACGGCGACGCGCGTCGCGACCTCGCGAGGCTCAACCGCGCCGGTTGGGATGTGTCGGTTGATGCCGCGGGCGACAACGCCCGCATCGCGTTCAGCCGCGCTGCATAACCGCAGCGCTTCACCGTCATCACACAGAACGCTCATTTCAACTCTCCTCATGCGGCCGGTAATACACTGGCCGCATGACTGATTTAGAGCTTGCCGAAGTTGAGAGTTTCACCCTCGATCACACGAAGGTGCTCGCGCCGTACGTTCGTCTCATCGGCGTCGAGCACGGGCAGAAGGGCGACGCCATCTCGAACTTTGATATTCGCCTCGTTCAGCCGAACGAGGGCGAGATACCGACCGCCGGGCTACACACGATCGAGCACACGCTCGCGGGCCTCATTCGTACCCATTTCGACGGGCTCATCGACATCTCCCCGTTTGGATGCCGCACGGGTTTCCACATGATCGCCTGGGGTGAGCCCACCGCCGCCGAGGTTGCTCAGGCTGTGAAGGCCTCTCTCGAGGACCTTGTGGATCGCGTGACCTGGGAGGACGTTCCCGGCACGACGGCCGAGAGCTGCGGTAACTACCGCGACCACAGCCTGCACTCTGCAAAGGAGTGGGCGAAGATCGTGCTTGATCAGGGCATTAGCATCGATGCGTTCGACCGCTCGGTGATTGCCTAGGCCTCAAGCCGCGCCCGCGCCTGCGTCGCCCGTTCCTTAACCGCCTCCGCATCGAGCGTAAGGTGTTTCCCATCGGCGTATACGTGCCTTCCGCCAATAAAGACATGCGCGACATCGCGCCCCGTCGCTCCGAACACGAGATGCGACACGAGCGCGGTGGCAGGCTGCGGGGCGAACGAGGTGCTCGCCAGATCCACTGCGATGAGGTCGGCGAGCTTGCCGACCTCAAGCGCGCCCGACAGCGGGAACCCGATCGCCTCGGCCCCGCCCTGCGTCGCGATATGAAGTGTGCTCGGAGCAAGCACCGCACCCGCGTCTTGCCTCGCGCCGCGGTGAAGAATTGTCGCGTGCTTGAGCTCCTCAAAAAGATCAAGCGAATTGTTGCTCGCGACCGAATCGGTGCCCATCGCGACCCGGACACCCGAAGCGATCATCTCGGGCAACGGAGCGATGCCGTTGCCCAGTTTCAGGTTTGACACCGGGTTGTGGCTCACCGACGTTCCGGTTCGCGCAAACGTGACGATCTCGTTCTCGGTGAGGTGCACGCAGTGCGCGGCATGCACCTCAGCGTCAAAGAAATCGAGCGAATCGAGGTGCTCGCCCGGCGTCTTGCCATACTGCTCAGTCAGCTGCTCGACTTCGGCCTCCGACTCCGAGATGTGGGTGTGGATCGGGATCCCGGAAGCGATCGCACGCTCGCGAACCTCGCGCAAGAACTCGGGAGTGCACGTGTAGGGGGCGTGCGGCGCGAAACCGACGCGCACGAGCGGATCGCCTCGGTACTTTGCCGCGAGCCGCTCGGTCTCGTCGAGCACTTCAGCACCAGTGAGCGGCGACACTGTCGGGTAGGCAACATGGTCGTAAGCCGAGCACGCGAGGCCCGCAAACACACGCATGCCCGAGGCCCGCACTCGCTCGATGAGTGCTTCATCCCAGTAGTACATGTCAGCGAATGCGACCGTGCCCGTTTCAATCATTTCGAGCAGCGCGAGTTCGAGGCCCGCGACGAGGTCCTCATGCGTGAGCCTCTGCTCAACGCCTTGTACCTTCCCGAGCCATGTCATGAAGTCATCGTCGTCTGACACTCCGCGCTGCAGCGTCATGGCCGAGTGCGTGTGGCCGTTCACGAGGCCCGGCATGAGCGCGTGGCCCACTAAGTCGTGCGTGACACTGCTTTCGGCGCGAGGTGGGCCAGCGTAGGTGATGGATCCACCACTATCGAACTCAAGTTCTGCGGGGGCCACTACGCCGCCCGGGGTAAGCATTGCGTCTGCGCGAAGTACCGTGTATTCACTCATGCGCCCAGGCTACCCACCCATTCGCCGTTGTCGCGAAGAGTAATCTCGCAACGCCCGCAAAAAGTCGACTTCGCGGAGGTCTGGGTAGAGTGCCTCCACGACGTAGAACTCAGAATGGGCCGACTGCCAGATCATGAAATCGCTCAGGCGCTGCTCCCCCGAGGTGCGGATCACGAGGTCGGGATCCGCCTGCCCCCGCGTCCACAGGTGTTTGCCGATCATGTCTTCGGTGATTGTTTCGGCGAGGGTATCGAGTGTGCCCCCGGTCTTGCTGTGCTCTTCGATGACGCTGCGCACGGCCGCCGCGATCTCACTTCGCCCACCGTAGCCGACTGCGAGGTTCACGTGCAGCCCAGGGTTCCCCCTCGTGTGTTCTTCTGCGTGTGAGAGCGCGGAACACAGATCCTGTGAGAGCCCCTCCGTTGAGCCCACGTGCTTGACTCGCCAGTGCTGGTTCTTGGCAAGCTCACTTGCGAGCTCCGCAATGATGCCAAAGAGGTCGTTGAGCTCGGTCGTGTCTCGCGAGGTCAGGTTGTCTGCCGAAAGCAGGTACAGCGTGACTGTCTTCACGCCCGCTGTCTCACACCACCTGAGAAACTCTGGGATCTTTCGCGCTCCCGCACGGTGCCCGAACGACGCGCGCTCCTGCAGGCGCTGTTTTGCCCACCTGCGATTACCATCGACGATCACCGCGATGTGCTGCGGAACGCGTCCCGGCACGATCTCTCGGCGCAGCCTCCGCTGATACAGGCGGTAGAGGAGACCTGCGCGCGGCGGGATACTGGGTGTCGTCACCCAGTTATTCTAGCGAGGTCCTGGCAGCGAGGGTCCTGTGATCCGCTGCTTTTCGCTGGGGGTTCTCTACATATATGCCCACCTGGAACTGTACACACCATACACTCGATTCATGAATGATACTGCCCCTGAGGCTCAGCCCGAGCGCCCCGCAACAGGCCGCTCGTTTCCGCAGCCCGATAGCATATCGCTCCCCCTGCTCGAAGACGCACTTGAGCACAGGCACGGCGCTGAGTCCGTCGATTCGGTCGATTCGGCAGACTCGACATCTCTTGCAGAGGTAAAGCCTCTGTGGCGCGGGTGGATCCACGCCGGCAATTTCCCCATCACGATCGCGGCCGGCATCGTGCTCATCTCACTCGCCCATGGCCCAGTCGCGAAGTGGGCTTCCGCGGTGTTCATGCTGTCAAGCATGCTGCTGTTTGGCATCTCGGCGCTCTATCACCGCATCAACTGGAAGCCCACGACCAAGCAGGTGTTCAGGCGACTCGATCACGCCAACATATTCTTGCTCATCGCTGGCACATACACTCCTATCGCTCTGCTCGCCTTGCCTTTTTCGAAGGGCATCTTGTTGCTCGTGCTGGTCTGGGTCGGTGCCTTGCTCGGCATAGGTTTTCGAGTGTTCTGGATCGGGGCCCCACGGTGGCTCTACGTGCCGCTGTATCTGCTGCTCGGGTGGGCGGCCATGATGTACATCGTCGATATCGCCCAGGCCAATCTTGCGGCGATGGTGCTCGTTGTCGTCGGCGGGCTCATGTACACGCTCGGTGCGGTGGTGTACGGAATCAAACGGCCGAACCCGGTTCCCGGGGTGTTCGGCTTTCACGAGATCTTCCACGCGCTCACGGTCCTCGCGTTTCTCTGCCACTGGGCGGCGGCGCTGCTCGTGGCGCTTGACCCGGTGTACCTGCGGTAGTTTCTCTGACGCTCATGCGGATTTCTGCACTCCTGCAGGAACTTTCCGGCGAATACACCCGCGTGAATGATTTTTCCTGCACGAATGACGTGGGTTGCTCCGGGGGTCCAGGGGTGGTCGGGGATCCAGGGGTCCACTGTCTTCGCGCACAACATGCTTTGAAGCAGAGCCGCCCACAAACTATCCACTTTTAGAGTGCGGGGATGATCCGCGCACCGCAAAACTAAGAAGCTTGGTGCATGAGTCTCTATTCAGACCTTCGTGCCGCCCATGGCATCATGCGAGTGGGCGAGCTCATCGACCGCGGGCACAGACGACACGCACTCAACTTGTTGCTTCATGATGGTCGATTGATACGGCCACAACGGGGGTGGATCGCGCTACCGACGACAGACCCCAGCCTCCTGCGCGCCGCAGAGCGTGGAGTAATCCTCACGTGTATGACGGTCGTGCGAAGTAGCGGGTTATGGGCACGGGACGGGAATGGGCCGCTGCATGTAGCGGCCCGCTCGCCTCACGCTCACCTTGCTCGCTGCAACGAAGTGATCCATTGGGGGTCGCCCGTGCTCCACAGACCGCCGCATATACTCATCGATTCACTTGAGAATGCACTGCACTATGTTGTGTCGTGCCAGCCCCGCGAGGAAGCGATGGCGATCTGGGAGTCGGCCCTCGACAAGGAACTCGTGACGCGCGAAGCACTCGAGCGTTTGCCGCTGAGACCAGCAGCCCGAGAGCTACTGGCTGAATGCACCCCGTTCTCGGATTCGGGCCTCGAGAGCTACGTAAAACACAGAGTGCGCGCGCTCAGGCTGAGCCTGGTTGCGCAGGCGTGGATCCTTGGCCATCGCGTCGACTTCCTGATTGAACGATGGATCGTGCTGCAAATCGACGGCGGAACACACGTTGGGCGTCAACGAGACTCTGACAATAGGCATGACGCGAGATTGCAGGCGAACGGCTATACGGTCATCAGGGTCAGCTACCGGCAGGTGACATCGAACTGGCCCGAGGTGCAGCACCGAATTATGCTCGCCGCCTCACAGCGCAGGTAAAACCCTCCTCACCCGCCCCATGATTGTTTCCTGCCTTGACTCCTACTCCCCGGCACTCGTATTCATGCAGGATTTCTGCACTCATACGGGAGGATTTGTGCTGTTGTTCCTGCGTGAGTTGGGAAATCCTGCATGAATGCGAGCGCGGAAGATGAGCAGGGTGGGTGACCGGTGTGGGCTGAAGGATGAAGGGCGAGGCGTGGAAAGTGAGGGCGAGGCGTGGAAGGTGAAGGGTGAAAGCGTGGATGCGTGGAGGCCCACAAGAACCCGGGCAGTGGGGGTGATCTCGCAGCAACCCACTACTCATACATACCGATATTGATCGGGCCAGTGAGGTCGGGTGCAGGGGTTCGCAGCCCTCTCGTCTTCACGAGCAAATACACGGCACCGGCGAGAAGCCAAGCCGCACCGATCATCATCGAGACACTGTCGAGACTGAACCACAGCCACGCGTTGATTACGACGCCGACTGCGGGAATGAGAACAAACCCGATCCACGACCCAATTGTGCGCTTGGAAATGAACTTGAAGAACACAAAGATCACTGAGAGGTTCACAAACATGAAGGCGATGAATGCGCCGAAGTTGATCATGGATGCGGCCTGATCGAGGTCGACAAACAGTGCCGTGAGCGCGATCGCGGCAATGATCAACACATTCACTGCGGGAATGCCCGACCGGCGCGTCACGACTCCGAAGATGCGTCGCGGAAGCGCGCCGTCGCGCCCCATCGCGTACAGCAGGCGAGCCGCACTCAGCTGTTGGGTGATGCCACAGCCGAGCACCGCCATCATGTAGCCGCCGACAAAGATGGCCTGGAACAGCGCTCCGCCAACATACTTCGCGATCTCGGGCGAGGCGCCGACGATGTCTTCGAGCTGTGTGACGTCTGGGAACAGCAGCTGCATGACGTAAGTGACGGATACGAAGAACACGCCCGCAACCGCGACGATGATGAAAATTGCGCGAGGGATATCGCGCGTCGGACGCTCGGCTTCTTCGGCGAGCGTCGAGACCGCGTCGAAGCCGAGGAATGAGAGCGCGAGGATTGCCGCACCTGCCGCAATGGCTGCACCCTGAATATCTGACGAGATAAAGGGCGTGATTGTCACCTCAGCGCCGTTTGCACCCTGCGAAATATTGATCACGGTGAAGATGACGAACGCGACAGCGACCACCAGTTGGATGAGCACCAGCAGCACGTTCATGCTCGCTGCGAGTCTCACCCCAATAAGGTTCAGCGCCGTGCAGATGGCGATGGTGAGCACTACCCACACCCAGAACGGCACGGCAGGAAATACCGCGCCCATGTAGATCGCCGAAAGGATCGCATTGATCATTGGTAACAGCAGATAGTCGAGCATCGCTGCCCAACCCACGAGAAACCCGAGGTGCGCGTGGATTGCCTCTTTCGCATAGGTGTAGGCGGATCCCGCAAGCGGAAAGAACCGCACCATTCGCGAGTAGCTCCATGCGGTGAAGAGCACGGCTGTCATCACGACGAGGTATGCGAGCGGCACGTGGCCGTCGGTCTCGGCAGAGACGATGCCGAACATATCGAACACCGCCATTGGGGCCATGTACGCGAGGCCGATGAATACGAGGTGCCGTAGCTTCAGCGTTCGTTTCAGTTCGCCCGGAGTATCGGCCCGCTCGTGTATGTCTGGCGCGTGGATTGCTGTCGTGGTACTCATGATGCTTCCTTCACTTCGTTGTGTCTTGGGAAATCTGGGTTACGCGTGCGCGTGGCAGTGGTGGTTTGGGTCACCGCTCGTGGGCGAGGGCGCCGACCCGTCGCTCAGCGACGCGACCGCAGGTGTTCCTCCGAGCTCGCCGTGAGTGTCGTGGATCGCTGTGCCCCCAACGACCGTCAGGTCTGCGTGCTGTTGGAGGATTTCCAGCGGCTCCATCGCGTAGAGATCGCCCGACCACACCACGATGTCTGCGAGGGCTCCCACCCGAAGCGATCCACTCTCGTGCTCGTTGTGGAACGCCTCGGCGCCACCCTTCGTGTAGGCCTCGAGTGTGCGGTCGAGGTCGAGCCGCTCGTCGAGGGTCCACGCATCGCCGCCGTCGAGGCGCGCGCGAGTCATTGCGGCGTATATCCCGACGAGTGGATCCATTTCACCGACCTGCCAGTCACTCGAGAAGGTGACCCGCGCTCCGCTCTCAAACATCGAGCGGAACCTCCACGCGCGATCCCAGCGTGCCTCGCCGACGTTTTCCATCCAGGTACCTGCGACGAGGTCCGGGGAGGCGTGCCGCGGTTGCATTGCTGCGACGACTCCGAGCGCGTTGAATCGCGGGAGATCTTCGGGAGCAAGGCACTCCACGTGCACGATCCCGTGTCGAACATCGGCGCGCTGGTTTGCTCGCTGGGCGGCCTCGATGGAATCGAGCGTGAGCCTGACCCCCCAGTCGCCCGTTGCATGCGTGTGCACTTGATAGCCCAGCCGGTCGAGCTCGACGAAGAGCTTCGTGAACTCGGTCGGTTCGAGACTCGTGTGCCCCCGATGCCCGGGCCGATTCGCGTAGTCTTCGAGCATTGCCGCGGTGTGAGGCTCAATGACGTCGTCGGCATACAGCTTCACTGGTCCCAGTCTGAAGCGCTCGTGCTGCGGTGTCTCTCGAATCGCCTCGGTGATCCGTGCGCGGAAGTCGCTATCTGCCCCGACCGGGTGGTAGATCGCGGCGATTGTGCGTGAGGTGAGTTTGCCTTCGCGCTCGGCCCGCGCAAAGAGATCGAGCTCGGCGAGCGGCACCTGGGGCTCCACCACCGTGGTGATTCCGAAGCGGGCGGCCATGTCGAGGCTGTTCACCACCTTGCGGTAGCGGCGATCCGGTGAATACAGCGGGATGTCGCGCTGGAGCTGAGCGAGCCCATCTATTGTCATCGCCTGTGTGTAGAAGTCGGTGATCCACCCCGTGGGCTCGCCGGTGGTGGAATCGATCTCGGGGTTTCCCCAGGATATTGATCCACCGTGCAGAAGACCGAGCTTGGCGAGTGCTGGTCGATTGAGCCACACCGAATGCTGGTCGTACGTCGTAATGAACACCGGCTTGTCGGTCACGCCGATGAGGTCATCGGCGTGCGGCCTGCGGCCCTCGACGACTGAGTAGAGGGCGTTCTCGGCGCAGATCCAATCGAGGTCCGGGTGAGTTTCCGCGAACTCAGCGATACGCCCGCGAACGACGTCGAGGCTCTGCACCTGGTCGAGGCTCACTGCGTGGTCGTCGAACCCCAGGAGGAGGTGGTTGTGCGTATCCGCGATACCCGGTGTGAGGAGGCGCCCCTCGAGATGGACCGTGTGGCGCGCTGCGGGGGCTTCGCTCACAGGGCCTATGTAGGAGATACGATCCCCCGTGATTCCGAGTGCTTCGGCCCAGGGCTGATGCGGATCAAAGGTGCGGATCCGCCCGCCCATGAAAAGTGTGTCGACGACCATGTCTACTCCCGAGTGTCTCGCGGTGACTACTTCCGCTGAGTTATTTAACTCAAGAGTAAATTAATTTACTTAAATGTCAAGAAATGATTCTGGGAAGCCCAAACTGGCATACTTTCAGGTATGGCCCGCCCGAGCACTCAGAAGCAACGTCGACTCGAAGTCATCGATGCGGCTCTCGAAGCAGCTGCGGAACACGGCCTGCGCAACCTGTCGCTCACCGATGTTGCGAACCAGGCCGGAGTGACGCGAGGAGCCCTGCTCTACTACTACGACGATCTCAACGCGATCCTCGTCGAGGCACACTCGGCGGGCATGCAGCGCGTCGGCGCCGACAGGGCAAGACTCATAGCTGCTCAGGGAGCTCCGCCAGAACAGCTGGCGGTGGCGATCGACGCGGGGCTGCCCAGCGGCCCAGACGACGCGCTTATGCGGATACTCTACGAATTCGATGTGCTCGCAGGGAAGTCCCCGCTACATGACCAGCTCGTGCAGCAGCTGTACCGCGAGCAGCTCGAGCTGTATCGGGGAATCCTCGAAGCGGGAACTGAGTCAGGCGACTTTCGCCTCTCGGGCTCGATCGACGACACCGCGATGAACTTCGTTGCGCTCGAGGATGCGTACGGGCTTCACATCGTTGCTGGCGGCAGCATCACGGTTGAAGATGCGCGTCGCGCGATCCGCCTATTTGCAGCCCAGGCTGGCGCGTCTCCTGGCACCGTCAGCGACCACGAGTGATCAATTTTGGTCATTCGCGCAGGGTGAGCAGTACACCGTAGCCCGGGTCAACCGGCGAGCACCTCGCGCACGGCCTCGCCGTAGCGCTCGAGCTTCACCTGGCCGATGCCCGTGATCGCGAGCAGCCCCTCGTCAGATGTCGGCTGATGCACTGCGAGGGCCGCGAGCGTCGCATCACCAAACACGACGTAACCGGGAACCCCTTGCTCTTTTGCCTCACCGGCGCGCCACGCGCGCAGCCGCTCAAACACCTCAGCTTGCTCTGGGGTGAGGTCAGCCGCGGCAGCCGAACGCTTCGATCCACCGCCCGACGAGCGCGACGCCTTCCGCGCGAATACCTCCTCGCGCATGTGCACGCGAGACTCGCCCCGCAAAACGGGCTTTGCTGCCTCGCTCGGCCACAGAACTCCCCACTCACCACGTGCCTCGAGCAGCCCGGTTGCAACGAGGTGACGCACAACGCCTCGCCACTGCGTGTTCGACCACTCAGAGCCGATGTTCCAAGTAGAGAGCTCATCAAGCCGCACTTGCGCCACGCGGTCCGAGTGCACGCCCCGTAACACATCGATGTGTTGGCCGGCCGCATACGTGCGGCCTCGCTCTTTTTGTGTGCGGATCACAGTCGACAGCAGCATCTGCGCAGGAACAGTCGCGTCCCATAACTTCGGGGGCTCGAGACACACGTCGCAGTTGCCGCACTGATCCGGGGCATCGCGCTCGCCGAAATACTCGAGCAAATACTTTCGTCGGCACGTGACACTCTCGCACAGCGCCAGCATGTGATCGAGGTGCCTGCTCTGATTCGCCTTCGCGGCCTGATCACCATCTCCGGCCTCGATGAACTGCCGCTGCTGCACGACATCGGCAAGGCCGTACGCCATCCAAGCGGCCGAGGGTAATCCGTCACGGCCCGCACGCCCGGTCTCCTGGTAGTACCCTTCCACGGATTTGGGCAGATCGATGTGCGCGACGAAACGAACATCTGGTTTGTCGATTCCCATACCGAACGCGATGGTTGCAACGACGACCACGCCGTCCTCCCGCAGGAACCGGGTCTGCGCCTCAAGCCTTGCTTCCGCAGACATTCCCGCGTGATACGGGACCGCGTTGATTCCCGCATCACGCAGCGCCGAGGCTGTCTGTTCGACGCGCTTGCGGCTCAAGGCGTACACAATTCCGGCCTCTCCCTGGTGCTCATCGCGGATGAAGGAGAGCAACTGTGCGCGCACATTCTGCTTGGGAACGATGGAATAGCTGATGTTCGACCGGTCAAAACTCGATACAAAATGTCGAGCTGAACCGAGATGCAGTCGTTCGGTGATTTCATGGTGCGTCGCGGGAGTGGCGGTGGCCGTCAGCGCAATGCGCGGAACGTCCGGCCAGGCTTCGGCGAGCGCACCAAGCTTCAAGTAGTCGGGCCTGAAGTCGTGCCCCCACTGTGAGACGCAGTGAGCCTCGTCGATCGCGAAGAGCGCGATGCGCCCGCGCTTCAGCAGTTCGACGGTTCGCGAGCCAGCAGACGCGAGCTGTTCGGGGGCCAGGTACAGCACATCGAGTTCGCCGGAGAGGTATGCGGCCTCAACCTCTCGGCGCTCTTCGGGAACGAGCGAAGAATTGAGTGCTGCTGCACGCACACCCGCGAGCCGAAGCGCCATCACCTGATCGTGCATGAGCGCAACGAGTGGTGAGAGCACGATGCCAGTGCCGTCGCGCGCAATCGAGGGAACTTGGTAGCAGAGCGATTTGCCCCCGCCCGTGGGCATGAGCACGACAGCATCACCGCCCGCGATCACATGATCAATGACGGCTTCTTGCTCGCCCCGGAAGTCGCTGTATCCGAAGACCTCAGCAAGAATGTTCCGCGGATTTGGCTCAGACACGGTCAGCCGAGATCAGGAGTCGCTTGATTTCTGCGGATCTTCAGCCTCGCCGCCACCGGTTCCTGTCTCATCATTCGCCGCCAATTCCGCCGCGATATCCTCCCGGATTTCGCTGCGGTAACTATTGCGGCGAATGCGTCGTACGAGCAAGAACCCGAGCACGAGCACCGCAGCCGCGAACACCGCGGTGACGATGAATCCTTCCGGCCCCGGAGTCACCTTGTCGGCGTTGAATTCGGTGTCATCGTCAGCGAACACGTAAATCGCCGCGGTGTGGATCGTGTGCAGTGCGGTCGCGATGAATGTCATTTACGCGTCCTCCTCAATTCCTTCAAATAGATCAAACTCAAACTCCGCGGCCTGAACGCGGGACTCGGCAAGTCGGTAGTCCTCGAACGGCCAAGCCTGCCGTTGTACCTCGTTCGGCCAGAAAAAGAAAGAACTGTCGGGCGACACTTGGCTGGCATGCGCGAGCAACGCCGCATCGCGAACATCGAGAAACTCACCGACGTCGACACGTGCGGTGCCGGTGTATTCGCGTCGCATCATCCACTCACGCATCTCCTCGAACGCCGAGAGAAGAGGCGAGGCGGGCTCATGCTTTATTAGCCACTCATGAATAGCTTTTATGCGCGCAGAATTGAAGATGTCTTCGTAATACAGCTTCTTGATTTCCCAAGGCTCTCCAGCCTCGGGGTAGGCCTCAGGATCCCCCGACAACTGCCACGCACGGTAACTGATCTCGTGACACCGAATGTGATCCGGGTGCGGGTACCCGCCCTGCTCGTTATAGGTGATCATGACGTGCGGACGGAAATCTCGAATGACTCGCACGAGCACCTCAGCAGATACTTCCTTTGGCACGTGCGCAAACGATCCACTGGGAATGGGCTCGCCCTCACCCGGTAGCCCCGAATCTTCGTACCCCAACCACACGTGCTGAAAACCTATGATCTCTTGGGCTCGCTCCATCTCGCTGCGGCGCAATCCGGCGAGATCTCGGCGGCTTCGTGGATCGCGGCTCACAAGTTCGTTGAGTACGTCACCACGCTCGCCCCCAGTACAGCTCACAACAAGCACCTCGGCACCGTGGCCAAGGTAGTGCGCGTACGTGCCCGCGCCCTTGCTCGACTCATCGTCTGGGTGGGCATGCACGGCGATCAATCGGAGAGTCATCGGCATCCTTTCACATGCGACAGTCAAGCATTCCCGCTACGCTGGCACAACGACTAGTCTAACCAGCAGAGTATGGGGGTTTCAGGTGACTGAAGCGTCGCGCGAAACCGTCGCAGACCGCTACGGCACGCGTCGTTCGAGACGGTTCGACCGTCGTATCGGCTGGACTGTTGCGTCGCTCGCGGTTGTCATTGGAGGCCTGGTCATAGGCTTCGGTAGCTGGCAACAAGACACGCTTGAGGTGAAGAACATCGGTTTCTCACTGAACAACGATCAGGCGGAGAGCGGAATCTTCACGGCCACAACGAGGTTCGAGGTGAATACCGACCCGGGCGTTCGGGTGAGCTGCGCGGTCGAGGCACTCAACACATCGAAGGCAACGGTCGGTTGGAAGATTGTGGATCTGCCGGTCATTGACACCCGCTCGCAAGACGTGACGGTGAACGTCATCACCATTGGGCCAGCCACTGCCGTCAATGCAAAGTCGTGCTGGCCGGTCGAGCAGTAGTTCGACAGCACTAATAGTCCCGCTGCAAGAATCTCCGCCCGCACAGAACGCACTGGTACGCTGGTCGAGACGCCCTGGGCAACGGGGCGTTACGTCTTACTTCAGCGGCGATGCTCATGTGCAGCATTCCCGCACACGCGAATCGAGGATCCCATGGCCGAGCCCACCAAGACCTGGCTGACACAAGAAGCGTTTGATCGGCTTCAAGCCGAGCTCGACGCGCTCTCGGGACCCGGTCGAAGAGACATTGCCGCACGCATTGAGGCCGCACGCGAGGAGGGCGACCTCAAGGAGAACGGCGGCTACCACGCTGCGAAAGACGAGCAGGGAAAGATGGAGGCGCGGATCCGCGACCTCGCTGAACTGCTCAAGCATGCGACCGTGGGTGAGGCCCCGAAGGCGAGCGGAGTTGTTGTCGTGGGCACCGTCATCACTGCCGATATTTTCGGTGATGAAGAGCGCTTCTTGCTCGGTAACCGCAACCTCGCTGACGGATCAGACCTCGAAGTTTACAGCGCAGAGAGCCCTCTCGGTGCGGCGATTCTCGGCCTGAAGATCGGCGAAGAGACGAGCTACGAGGCGCCGAACGGCAAGGCCATCCCGGTCAAGGTGCTCGCCGTCGAAAACTACGCATAGTAGCTACCCGAAAACGCTTGCGCGTTTTCGTCCTAGTAGCTCTCGCCAACCCGCACTTCATAGCCTGCATCACGCAACGCGGTCGCGACGGCCTCACCGTGCTCCTTGCCGCGCGTTTCAATGTGCAGCTCAAGCTCGACCTGGCTGACGGGCAGTTCGGTTGCGTGCCTGGTGTGGATCACTTCAACCACGTTCGCGTTCTTCTCTGCAACGATCGTGGCGGTGCGAACGAGTTGACCTGGAACGTCGGGC
This sequence comes from Leucobacter denitrificans, assembly GCA_040393365.1. GTDB lineage: Bacteria > Actinomycetota > Actinomycetes > Actinomycetales > Microbacteriaceae > Leucobacter > Leucobacter denitrificans_A. The sequence goes on along the minus strand of JBEBUJ010000006.1, from coordinate 14,833 downwards.
AGGAGGATCCGCAGTTTCATGTACCGTGCAGAGGCGGCGAGACCGTGCCCGATGACTCTCTGCAGGAGCAGCGGGTCGATATTTCCGCCTGAGAGTATCGCAGAGGTCGGCCCGGTGAGCGAGAGTTTGCCCGCGATAATTGCGGCCACGCCCGCTGCCCCGGCGGGTTCGACGACGAGTTTTGCCCGTTCGAGCAGGAACACGATTGCGCGTGCAATATCGTCATCACTCACGGTGACAACCTCATCGACGTAGTCGCGAACGAACTTGAAGTTCAGCTCTCCGGGCCGCGCGACAGCGATACCGTCTGCAATGGTGGGCCTCGTCTTGATGGTGGTCGGCTCGCCAGCATTCATCGAGACCGGAAACGGCGCAGCGTTCTCGGCCTGCACACCGATAATCCGCATGTTTCGACCATTCTTTGCAGCCCAGGCCTTTGCCGCAGCAGCGACACCAGAAATGAGCCCACCACCCCCAATTGGCACGATGATGTTCTCAACGTCTGGCGCCGAGTGGAGAATCTCAAGCGCGACGGTGCCCTGGCCCTCAATCACCGCGGGATCATCAAACGGGGGAATAAACACAGCCCCTGTTTCGCGCACAAACTCTTGCGCCGCCTGGTTTGTCTCGTCGAAGATATCGCCGGTGAGCACGACCTCAGCACCGTAATTTCGCGTTGCCTGCAATTTCGGCAACGCGACGCCCTTCGGCATGAAGATCGTCGCGCGAATACCAAGCTCTCGCGCAGCAAACGCAACACCCTGTGCATGGTTACCAGCAGAGGCTGCGACCACGCCACGAGCCTTCTCCTCGTCGCTCAACCGGACCAGGCGATTGTAGGCGCCACGAAGCTTGTACGCGCCAGTCCGCTGCAGATTCTCGCACTTCAAGTACACCTGAGGAACATCGAGGACACCCGCAAGAAACCGCGAGGTTTCGAGCGGAGTTCGTTGTGTCACCCGATGAACAGTCTCAAGTGCTCGCTCAAAATCTTCAAGGCTCGGTACCGTGTATTCCTCGCTCATTCGGCCTGTCCCTTTCCTGCCTTCTTTGCAATCGCTCTGAGTCTGTCCTTGGCTGTCGTTCTCGCCGCGTTGCGGCGGTGGAACTCTGCGACCGGATCCACATCGGGTTCCCACTGCCGCTTAGAGAGCACGTTCACAATTGCATTGCCGGCGGCGGCAATCGGAACCGCGAACAGCGCACCGGGAATACCGGCCAATAGTGTGCCCGTGGTGACCGCGAGCACAACCCCGAGCGGATGCACGCGCACCGCATTGCCCATGACGAGCGGTTGCAGGAGGTGACCCTCGATCTGATTCACAAGCACCACGACACCGAGCATCATGAGCGCGTTCACAGGCCCGTTGTACACCAGCGCGATGAACGCCGCGAGAACCCCCGTGACGATAGCTCCTAGGAACGGGATAAAGGATCCCAGAAAGACAAGAATCGCAATGGGTATGGGAAGCGGTACCCCGAGAAGGGCAGCGCCTGCGCCGATACCGACTGCGTCCACGAACGCCACGAAGATCTGTACGCGAACATACTGCCCCACCGAAACCCAGCCGGCTCGACCTGCGGAATCGACGGGAGAGTGCGCCTTGGCAGGCAGGAACCCAAGTACCCAGAACCAGATCCGCTTACCGTCGAGCAGGAGAAAGATAAGTGAGAACAGGACAAGAAGCATTCCGGTGATGAACTGCCCGGCCGAGGTCGCGACGCCGAGGGCGCCCGTCCAGATACTCCCCTGGTTCGACTCAATAAGCCGCAATGCCTGTTCGCCGTATTCGCGCAGTTGATCGGCAGAAATACCGAAATTGTTGTGCTCGAACCACTCAAGGAAATCGTTCCATACCTCAACTGAACGGCTGGAAAGATCACCAAAGCCGTTCTTGAGTTGAGACACGATGAGTCCGATGAGCAGCCAGAGCGCCAGCCCGAGCGCCGCAAGCGCCGCAAGTATGCCGAGCCACCGCGGGAGCCCCCAGCTGACAACATTGGTCACGATCGGCGACAGCAACGCAGTGAGCAATATGGCGATGAGCAGGGGAATGACGATGATGCGGATCTGCACGATCCCCCAAATCAACGCCGATGCCGCGAGCCCAACAAGGATGAGTCTCCACGACCACGCGGCGGCGACACGAATCCCAAGCGGCAGCTCGTCTTCGGCGCGCCCAGACTGAGGCTCTGGGCCCGGGGTGCTGCTGCGCTCTTCCACGTGTTCAGTCTACTGAGCGGCGTATGCAGCTGACGTCACTGTTCACGATTACAGGAGTTTGCGCAGCCACTTCCGAGCCACCGCATCTTTCACGGGAGTGTACGGAGGCATGATGGTCGATGCGAGCGTGTCTGGTCTTAATGGCTTTGCGAGCACAGGCTTGTCGTGGCTGAACACGCGAAACGAGTGCTCTCCGTGGTAGGCGCCGCTTCCGCTCGCTCCGACACCCCCGAACGGAATCTCGGGCGCACTCAGGTGAATCATCGGCGCACCGAAGTTCAGTGCCCCTGAGCTCGTCTCGCGCTCCCAGCGCCTGCGAACCGCGGCGTCATCACTGAATACGTAGGCGGCAAGTGGCCGGTCGCCCGCATTCACATAGTCGAGAGCATCGTCAAGCCCTGACACCTCAATGAGCGGCAACACTGGTCCGAAGATCTCATCTTGCATCACGCGCGATTCGCGGTCGACCTCCGTGAGCACAGTCGGCGCGAAGTAGCGGGAGGGTTTGTCGTACGTTCCGCCGCAGACGATCTCGCCGTCGTCAAGATAGCTCACCAGTCGGTCGAATTGCGTCTCGTTCACAATACGGCCGTAATCTGGGTTGCGATCGATCGCGCTTCCGTACAGAGAGTGGATCGCCTCAGCGAGCAACCCCTTCAGGCGTCGCAGTGTCGACGCGGTGCCCAAGACATAATCGGGAGCCACGCACGTTTGACCCGCATTCAGGAACTTGCCCCACGCAATGCGTTTCGCAACTTCGGGAAGTGGAACGCTCTCGTCGACGTATGCTGGCGACTTCCCACCGAGTTCGAGCGTCACCGGAGTGAGATGCTCTGCCGCGGCATGGGCGACGATTCGCCCCACTCGCCCATTGCCCGTATAGAAGATATGGTCGAATCGCTCACCCAGTAGCGCGGTGGTCTCTTCGACGCCGCCCTCCACTGTCGTGATCGCGCGGCGATCCAGCGTTTCCGCAAGCAGCTTCGATACGAGCGCCGCGGTCGCGGGTGCAAGCTCACTGGGCTTCACTATGACTGCGTTTCCGGCGGCAATCGCGCCGATGAGGGGCGAGAGCGAAAGCATGAGCGGATAGTTCCATGGGGCAATGACAAGCACGACGCCGAGAGGTTCGGCGACGATCTTTGCCGACGCAGGCTGCAATGCCAGTGGTACGCTCACGCGGCGTGGCCTTGTCCATCGGCCCAAATGTTCTAGCGCGTAGTCAATCTCAGCGATGAGCAGTGCGATCTCCGTGAACTGAGCTTCGGTGCCCGATTTGCCGAGGTCTGAATGGAGTGCTGCTTCGAAATCTGCGCTGTGATCAACGAGCATCGTGCGCAGACGAGAGAGCTGTTGCTTCCGCCAGTGGACGGGGCGGGTGACGCCCAGGTTGAAACTGTGACGAAGGCCTGCGACGATCTCTGGAATACTCTCGATTGCGGTAACTCCCATGCGCACCACACTAGTGCGGGGCACTGGGGATCCACCTCAAATTACGTGGTGAATCAACGAGAGTTACCCGTGCAGCGCGGGCACTATGAGGTAGATTCCAACAAGCACCGCGATGGCTGAGAGTCCGAAGCAGATGTTTGCGGCAATTGTCGCCCAGCGCGGGCGGCCAATAGCCTCAATGTCGTCATCCTCGTCGTCTCGATCGGGGCCATCGGGCTCAAATGTGCCGTCTTCCCGTCGCACCCGCGGTGCGGGAAGTGCGAGAAAGCGAATTCCGAGCGAGTACAGCGAGACAACGAATACCGCCGCAACAAGCGACGCCACGAACACGGTCACGAACGCCATCCAGTCGATCATGATTCGTTCCCTTCGCGCTGCTGCTTCGCTGCCTTCTTCGCAGCTTTCCTGGCCGCCTTCGCCGCCTTCTCTGCTTCTCGTCGTGCCTTCTCGGCGGCTTTTCGGGCCTTGTCAGACCGAACTGCAGACTGAGCCACAGGGGTGAGGGGCGGCACGGTGCCAGTCTTGGTCTTCACCTTCTTGACGCGCCCCTTGCCCATGCGCACCGCGTAGCCGGACTCGGCTACGTCAGGAACCGGGATCGCATTGCCCGCATGGACCTCGTTGCGCTTTGACCGCCAGAAGATAAAGAGGATCACAAGGAGCCCGATGACGGCGTCTGCAAGGATTCCGAAGATGCCGAAGTGGGCGATGAACGCTGCAATGGCCCCAACTGCGCCGGCTGCGGGGAGCGTGAAGAGCCAGCCCGAGGCGATGCGCCCGACGGTGCGCCAGCGCACGGTGGATCCCTTACGCCCAAGACCCGAACCGATGACCGAGCCAGAAGCCACCTGAGTGGTTGAGAGCGCGAACCCGAGGTGGCTTGAGGCGAGAATCGTCGCAGCCGTGGAGGTCTCCGCTGCAAAGCCCTGTGCCGGTTTCACGTCGGTGAGCCCCGCACCGAGCGTGCGGATGATGCGCCAGCCGCCCGAGTAGGTGCCGATCGCGATCGCGAGCGCACAGGCGATGATGACCCAGAGTTCTGGCTCGGAGTGATCTTGAATACCCGCGGCGACGAGCGTCAGTGTGATCACGCCCATAGTCTTCTGCGCATCGTTCGTGCCGTGGGCAAGAGCAATGAGCGACGACGAGGCAATCTGTGCATAACGGAATCGGCCGCGACCGTCTTTGCGTCCGTCGTGCCTCCGGGTAATCGCGTACGCGACCCGCGTAGCTGTGAAGGCTACAATGCCCGCGGTCAACGGTGCTGCGAGTGCCGGGAGAATGATCTTCGAGAGAAAGACGCCGCCGTCAATGGCAGAGAGACCCGCGCCAACGATCGCAGCCCCGATGAGGCCACCAAAGAGCGCGTGCGACGAGCTCGAAGGCAGACCATAGAGCCAAGTGACTAGATTCCACACGACCGCGCCAATGAGTCCCGCAAACACCATCTCGGGGCTGATGAGCACACCACCTTCGCCCTCCCGAATGAGGCCGCCTGAGATCGTCTTGGCGACCTCCGTCGAGAGAAACGCCCCGACGAGGTTCAGGATCGCTGCGAGGAGGACAGCGGTCTTTGGCTTCAACGCTCCGGTCGCGATCGGTGTCGCCATCGCGTTCGCTGTGTCGTGAAAGCCGTTCGTAAAGTCGAAAAAGAGTGCCAGCACGATAACTAGCAGCACGATGAGTGTGAATTCCACCGGTGCCTTCCGTTTGCATGAGTCTCGGCGCATTCACGCTGCCCCCAAAACTTGGGATACCGTTCACGCACGCTTCACCTAAATAGTTCCACCTCGTCATTTGGAGGTCAAGCCAGGAGGTTTACGTTAACCATCCGTTAACTTTTGGGGGAAATTCAGAACATTCTGTTGCGGAATATGTGCGCGCATTATGCTGTTGAGTTGGGTGATGGCGGCCGTCTGGCGCCACATCAAGACACCATTGGAGGCACCCCCGTTGGCTACCGCGCAAATCGCCGAGTTCACGCCAGAATCTGGCGCAATCACCATGTTCTCAACCGAGTGGTGTGGGTACTGCAAGCGGCTGAAAGTGATGCTCGACGCAACCGGAATCCCGTATACAGAAGTCGATATCGAGAACACCCCAGGTACCCCTGAACTCGTTGAGCAGGTGAACGGGGGCAATCGCACGGTTCCCACCGTCGTGTTCCCAGACGGATCGACCGAAACCAACCCGTCGCTGAATGACGTGAAGGCAAAGCTCGGTCTCTAGCTACCGGCTGCGAAGCGCGGCCGCCTACCCAAAGTTCAGGCGTACCTCGGCGTAGCGTTCCTCGGGAACCGTCTTGAGCCTCCCTACCGCCTCGGCAAACGGCACGAGTTCGATGCGCTCGCCTCTGAGTCCGGTCATATTGCCCCACTTACCAGCGAGCACTGCGTCCGCCCCGGCAATACCCGTGCGGGTCGCGAGCACCCGGTCGAACGCGGTCGGTGATCCACCTCGCTGAACGTGCCCGAGAACGGTCGCGCGAGCCTCGATGCCGGTACGCGACTCGATAATCGGGGCGAGCACCTCAGCGATGCCCCCAAGACGCGGCCGACCCATCTCGTCGACTCCCTCTCGAGTTACCGCTTCGCCGGTATCTGAGAACGTGAAGCCCTCCGCGACGACTACGAGCGACGACCGCCCGCGATCTCGCACGCTCGTGACCCAGTTGCACACCTGCTCAATGCTTTCCGGAAACTCGGGGATCAGCGTCAGTTGTGCACCACCCGCCATACCTGCGTGCAACGCGATCCACCCCGCGTCTCGCCCCATGACCTCGAGTACCATACAGCGGCGATGCGATTCACCGGTCGTGCGGAGGCGGTCGATCGCTTCTGCGGCGATCGAGACAGCTGTGTCGAATCCGAACGTGTAGTCGGTGCCCGCGAGGTCGTTATCGATGGTTTTGGGGAGTCCCACCACGGGTATGCCCCAGTCGGAGAGAATCTTCGACACTGTATGCGTGCCATTGCCGCCGATGAGCATGAAGCCTTCGACGCCGTACTCCGCCATCTTCGCGCGAAACTCGCTCATCTCTTGTTCGGTCACCGGCGTGCCAAAGGGTGGAACCCTGCTCGTGCCAAGGAAGACTCCGCCGAGTGGGGAGATTCCGCGCACCGCGGGCCGATCGAGCTGCACGAACTCACCCTCGTGAAATCCGCGCCAGCCGTCAATGAACCCGATCATCTCAAAACCATGCACGTCAACGCCGCGGAGCACGGCTCCGCGGATGGCGGCATTCATACCGGGGCTATCGCCACCCGAGCACAGTACACCGATACGCATGTGCACCATGCTAGTCGTGAGACCTAGTCGGCCTGCTGCACCGCCTGCGTGAGCACGCTGATGAGTGCGAGGAGCTGCACGGGATCTGCATCTTCATGAACGGCTGGGGCGCCATCGAGCGCGCGCGCCGCGAGACCTGCTTTGCCATCAATGAGCTCTGCGATCTTCGCATCAATCGTCTGAGCGGCGATGATGCGCCACGCGGTGACCGGCTCTTCCTGGCCAATGCGGTGCACGCGGTCGATCGCCTGAGTCTGCTCCGCATCAGTCCAGCTCAGCTCTGCGAGCACGACGTTTGAAGCTGCCTGCAGATTGACCCCAACGCCTGCGGCGGTCAGCGAACATACGGCAACCGACACCTCAGGGTCGTTGTTGAACGCATCGATCTGTTCCTGCCTGAAGGTGGCAGTCTGATCGCCACGGATCGACACCGTACGGAGTCCGGCTTCGGCCAGCTGTCGCTCAGCCCGATCCATCACATCGATATGCTTCGCAAAGAACACGACCTTGCCCACCGAGCGCGCAAGCTGGGCCGTGTAATCGACGGCCAGCCCGGCCTTCGCTTCACCAATGGTGCGCACCATCGTGAACACATTCATGCCGTCTGCCGAAGCATTCGACTCTTCGAGCTCTTGCGCGCACACCATGCGAATGATCGCCTCGTCACTGAGCTTGGCACCCAGCTTGCCGTTCTTGACCGCGATGAACCGGTCGAGCAGCTTCTGCGCGAGCTTCCGCTCGGCCTCGCGAATGCCGCGACCCTGCTCATCGTCAAGCTCGACGGGCAGATCGACAACGCGCTTTGCCGGAAGGTCGGCTGCCACATCGATCTTGCGCCTGCGCACGATGCCCATTTCGACCACGCTCTGCCGAGCATCGCGGTAGAACGACGAGTCTGCCGGCGTCCACCCGTTGTTCTCGAGCTTTGCAAGGAGTTCTGACCCCGGCTTCTCGCCGTCGGTCCACCCCAGGTAGCGCCAGATCGCACGGAAATCATCGATGTCATTGATGAGCGGCGTGCCGGTAAGCGCGATCAGCAGTGGATCGGAACCTCGCATGCGCTCACGAATGCTGTCGGCGATCGCGAGCACGTTGCGCGAGCGCTGCGACTGCGTGTTCTTGATCATGTGCGCCTCGTCGACCACCATGCCGCGGAAGCCGAACCGTGAGATCCAGCTCAGGTGGCGATCGAGAATGTCGTAGTTCACCACAAACACATCTGCGAACGCATCCATATCGTCGCCGTCGCCGTGGATCACGGTGACGCGACGCTGCGGGGTCCACCGCTCGACCTCACGGGCCCAGTTCATCTTCACGACGTTTGGCACGACAACGAGCAGCGGGTAAGCGTCGGCGACCGACGCCGCGATAACCGACTGTGCGGTCTTACCGAGGCCAGGCTCATCCGCGAGCAAGAAGCTGCGATGCCCCTCGCTCACGCTCGCGAGAAAGCGCGCCTGGTGCGGCATGAGTTCGCGCCCAGCGGGTGAAAGCCTGTCGGGAATTGGCGCATCGGGCAGCGGCATGCACGCCGCACCGTTGCCGCCCTGCTCGAACGACTTGAGCAGCGGCGTGAGCAGCTCCCAATTCGCAAGGCGAACGACAGGAGTTGGGCGCTTGGGCGCCGCGAGCGACGGGGCGAGAAACGGGTTCGCGAGCATGCGGGAGTCGATGCGCGCGGGCTCGACCTGACGCTCGGCGAGCTCGGGCGGCACAAACGCCTTCGCCTGCGCGGCAGGGCCCTGTTCTTCCTCTGGTAACTCGATACCGGCCTGCTCAAGCATCTTGCGCTTCAACTGGCGCGCCACGTCAGAAACCGTTGCAGTGGGTTCGAGCAGCGCGATCAGGCTCGTGTCGCGAGCCGCGGTCTTTGCAAGGATCGCCGCGACCCCATCGAGACGCTTGAGCGTCTCAGCGCGCTCAGCGTCGCTCACCGCTTCGTCTGTCTTCACTCGCGCGCGCTCTTCGCGCATGAGCAGCGCGATGACCTGAAACTTGGTGCGGTTCTGCGGGCTCGCCTTGCCGCGCTGAGCCGAGGCCTCAACCTCGCGCACGGCGCGTGCAAGCAGCGGGATGATTCCCTCGTTGTGGGCATGCTTGCGCGGTGCACCGGCACGGGATTTGCGTGAATGCTGGCGCGTGGCAGTCGTAGTTGCCAATTCATCTCCTGATGGATACTCGCCTGCGGCAATAAAGCGCCGCAATCTGGCTGGAATAGCTGCTATCGCCTGGAACCTGAGCCGTGGATTGCACGGGATTCGAGAGACGTAACGCAGCCGTGACTTAATACTACCACTCTGAACCTGAACTTCGGTGGGCGAATAGCAAATTACCAACGGCCGAGTATTGCTCGGGTCTCGTCGACATCTTCGTGCATTCGAGCGATGAGCGCTTCGGCAGATTCGAAGGGCAGCATGGGGCGGATCCGCTCAGCGAATCGCACCTCGATCTGTTTGCCGTAGAGATCACCTTGAAAATCGAGCACGAACGCCTCGACCCGAGGGTCGCCCTGTGGATCGAACGTAAGGTTTACCCCCACCGAGATTGCGGCCGCGTGCTCGACATGGTCGATCACCACGCTGCCCGCGTAGACGCCGTCTGCGGGAATGAGGCCCTCAACCGAACCCAAGTTTGCGGTCGGAAACCCGAGCTCTCGTCCCCTCGCGTCACCGTGCACGACCGTGCCCCGCACCGAGTACGTGCGCCCCAACATTTCGCTGGCGAGCGCAACGTCACCTGAGCCTACGGCCTCTCGGATTCGTGAGGACGAGACCGCTCCCCGAGTTATGTCGGTGACCTTCTCGACGACGTCAACCGTGAACCCCTGTTTCGCGCCACGTTCTCGGAGCATGGTCGCATCACCCTTGCCCAGGTGACCGAACCGAAAGTCGCTGCCAAGCAACACATGCTTCGCCTGAAGCTCTTGAACGAGCAAATCATCGACAAATTGCTCGGCCGGTATCTCGGCAAACGCCTGGTTGAACTCGACCATCACGCAGTAGTCGATTCCCTCGGCCTCAATGAGCTCGAGGCGCTGTCTCGGGCTCGACAGCGGCTTCGGGCACGCGGTCGGGTTCAGATAGCTCAGCGGGTTGTTCGTGAACGTGAACACGACCGACAGCAATCCGTGCTTCTCGGCCTCGTCACGCAGTGAGTCGATAATCGCGCGGTGCCCGCGGTGCACGCCGTCGAATTTACCGACGGCCACGACTGTCCCCTGAGAGAAGTCAGTGGATCGCAGCTCTTCGAGCGACGTGATCACCTTCATGAGACGCGCTTGCCCTCCTGATACAACCAGATGAGGCCAAGCACGGGAAGCACAAGCGGAATATAGACGTATCCCTGACCGAACACTGACCACACTGACGGGTGGCCAAAGAGTTCTGGGGCCACAAGACTCAGTGTGCCGACGATGAGCACGCCAGCAAGCTCGAAGCTCAGGGCAGCCCAGGCGATCCACCGCCATGCGCCCCGGCCGCGCCGAATCAGCGCGATGGTGGCGACGATGTAAACAACACCGGCGACCGCCGAGAGCGAGTACGCGAGCGGCGCCTCATCGAACTTCGTGATGATTTGATACAGCGACCGAAACGTGGCCGCGCAAGCGAGCACGATATAGACCGCGATGAGTACACGACCCAGCGCGCCCATTCGCTCGACCCGCGTTGCCTCTTCCGGCGCTTCAACTACTTCAGACACGCGCTCAATCTTACCGCCGCCGCGCTGTGCGCGTGCTGCCTACGCGAGCCCCCAGATGACAAGCATGCGGTACGTCATCACCGCGACCGCACACCCCACGACCGCGAGCACAAGGTTCGCCGCCCGCGTGCGGTCGACGAGCGCCCAAATACCCGCTCCCACCGGCAAGGCAAATGCGACAATGAGGTACATCCAAAACTCGAGGAGATCTCCCGCGGGAGGATTGCCCGCGAGCGGCGCAATGATGCTGATGACGATCTGCACGAGGAGGAGCAGTGCGACGAGCAGCGTCGCCCCCATCGTGTAGTCGTTTGGCTTGCGCTTTCTCGCGGCCTCGACGACACACACCATCGCTGCGATCAGTGAGACCACAATGGTCGCGATCCCGTACCAGAGAATCATGCCGAGTCCTTCGTGTCGTTGCCGCTCGCGCCTTCTGGTGCGGGAAAGTTCGTGACGACGCGCGACTTCCCGCCGCGAACCTCGATGAGACCTACGAGCCGATCTGCGGCGTCGCCGTCGGTCGGCAAGATTGCCGCGACAAGGGGTGCCCGGTCTTGGCGCTCTCGATCGACATCGAGACGCTTGCCGTTCGCAAGATCGCGCGCCTCATCGCTCGTGAGGGTGAGCACCGGAAACAGCAGCCGCGCGATGTCTGCTGGCGCATGAAGCGTGCCCGGGTTACCGGGGGTTGTCTCGTCGCCGACGAGCTGCGCGTGGGGTGTCGCTGCATCCACTGTGAACGGGCCGACCGCGGTTCGCCTAAGCGACGTGAGGTGTCCCCAGATTCCGAGGTCTTTCCCGAGGTCACGCGCGAGCGCACGAATGTAGGTGCCCGACGAGCAGCGGATCACCGCATCGATATCTATTGCCCGGCCGTCATCGGCGAGTCGCACATTGTCTATCTCGAACGAGTGGATCGTCACCGGCCGCTTCTTAAGTTCGACCTGCTCGCCCGCGCGCACTCGGTCGTAGGCGCGCTTGCCGTCGACCTTGATCGCACTTACCGCGCTCGGCGCCTGCTCGATCGCGCCCGTGAGCTTCGCAACCCCGCTTGCGATGAGGCCTTGGCTCGCGAAGACGCGCGCAACGTCGTCTGCTTCGGCCGTCTCCGTCACCTCGCCCTCGCGGTCGTCGGTGACCGTCGAGGCGCCGAGGCGAATCGTTGCGACATACGTCTTGTCGAGGCCGACCAAGTGGGTCAGCAGCCTCGTTGCTGGGCCCGCACCGAGCACGAGCAGACCCGTCGCCATCGGGTCGAGTGTGCCCGCGTGTCCAACTTTTCGGGTGCCGAGTGCGCGGCGCGATTTCGCGACGACATCGTGGCTCGTCCAGCCCTCAGCCTTGTCGACGAGCACAATCGCGCCCTGTGGCATCGCTTCAAATCTCACCCCACTACCCTAGGCCACTTGCGCTGAACCACCTTGCGCTGAGCCACCTTGGGTACTGAATAGACTCGAGTGCATGGACGCGCAGCAGGTAGCAGAGGCACTGAACTCTTGGTATTTGCGAACTGCTCGGCCGCTGCCCTGGCGCACCGAGGGCACCACGGCATGGGGCGTGCTGGTGTCAGAGTTTATGGCGCAGCAAACTCAGGTGGATCGGGTTATTCCCCACTGGTTCGAATGGATGGAGCGCTGGCCCACCCCCTCGGCCCTCGCGGCCGCCGAACCCGGCGACGCAGTGCGGGCGTGGAAACGGCTCGGATACCCCCGCCGGGCGCTCTGGTTGCATCGTGCCGCCGTGGAGATTGCCGAGCAGCACGATGATCAGGTTCCCTCAGACGTTGACACCCTGCTTGGCCTCACCGGCATCGGTCCGTACACCGCGCGTGCCGTTGCAGCGTTTGCTTTTCATGAGCGGCACCCGGTGGTCGACACGAACACCAGGCGAGTCATCGCGCGTGCGGTGCACGGCCGCGCTGCCGCTGGCATGCCTGCCGCTCGAGACCTCGCTGACATGGAGGAGCTACTCCCAGATGACCGCGATTCCGCCGCGGTCTTCAACGCGGCCGCGATGGAGCTCGGTGCCGTGATCTGCACCGCTCGCACGCCCCGCTGCGACGAGTGCCCGATCAGTCGCTGGTGCGAATGGCGCGGCGCCGGGTATCCGGACAACGCACCTGCGAAGAAACCGAGGCAGGCGGCGTTTCAGGGCAGTGATCGGCAGGTGCGCGGGCGTATCATGCAGCTGCTCCGATCCACCCACGACCCCGTAAGCCACGGCGACGTGCTCACCGCCGCGGCTCACGGCGGCGTCGCCGATGAGCACCAACCGAAGCGGGCGCTCGACTCACTCGTCACCGATGGGCTCGTCATCGAGTTCGATGGGGCGCTCAGACTGCCGTAGCTCTGGCCCTAGTCGCGACGCTCGTCGTCGTCGAGGTCTTCCTCGTCGAGGCCGTCTTCGTCTTCCTCGTCGAAATCATCGTCAAGCTCGACATCGAGATCGTCGTCTGCCTCATCGTCATCGGCACCGTCAGCGGCCTCGGCATCGTCCGGCTCTTCCGAGCGCTCGGGCTTCGAATACGGATCGGCCTCGCCCGCATACTGCGCAGTGGCCGCCAAGGTGCGCGATTCGTCATCGCGCCGCTTCGCCTCAGCGAGCAGTTCGCTCAGGTGTTCAGCCGAAGACGGCAGTTCATCGTGGATGAACTCGAGTGTCGGCGTGAGCCTCGTTCCGAGCTGCTTTCCGACCTCGGTTCGAAACATGCCCGTGGCAGCCTTCAGTGCCGCCGCCGTGTCGGTCTGCGACTGCTCATCACCGTAGACGGTGTAGAAAATGCTTGCGCTCTGCAAATCACCAGTCACTCGAACGTCAGTGATGGTCACAAAGCCGAGCCGCGGGTCACGCAACCCCTTATCTAGACGACGAGCGACGATTTGGTGGATCCGCTCGGCGACCTTTCCTGCACGTGGATTACTCATGACATAAGCCTACCCGCGCAGCGCCCACTCTTTACCCGTACGATTTGAGAAGAACGGTCTTTACGAGAGGTCAGCATGAACGACACGCCCCCGGCACCTGAGCAACCGAATCCGCAGCAGCCTAATCCGCATCAGCCCAGGTACGCTCCGCCCAACACTCCGGCTCCTGGCGCGGCGGCACCAGTTCCACACGCGATTCCGGCGCCTCCTGCGCCTCCAGTACCGCCCACACAGCAGCCCCAATATGGGCAGCCTCAGTATGGCCAGTCACAGTACGGGCAGCCGCCTTATGGGCAGCAGCAGTACGGGCAGCCGCAGCAGTACGGGCAGGCTCCATATGGCCAGCCCTACCAGGCTCCGCAGTTCCAGGGGTACCCAATGCCTGGTCCAGGCGAACCATTCGATGGCGCGGCGCACCCCGACGACCTCTCCCGGCCCCTGTATGGCGCGAGCATCGGTCAGGCATTCACCCGGTTTTTCAAGAACTACGCAACCTTCTCGGGTCGCGCGTCACGAAGCGAATACTGGTGGATCGCGCTCATGCTCTTTGGAGCTTGGCTGATCCTTGCGATCTTTACTGGCATCATGAGCGACGCGATGCGCTACTCCAGCGCGCTCTCTTACTCAGGCATGTCAGCGATTGACTCGATGTTCGGATTCGTCTTCTTCGTCGCTTGGGCAGGTCTCATCGTTCCTTCGCTCGCTATCACCTGGCGCAGGCTTCACGATGCTGACCTTGCTGGCCCGATGTTCTTCATCTTTCTCGTACCGTTTTTTGGGTGGATCGTGCTCCTTATCCTGCACGCGCTTCCCCCCAAGGTGAGCGGGCGCCGCTTCGTTCGAAATAGGTAACTGCGGAGCAGGGATCCACACCCGTCACCACGCGCCAGACAAACCAGACACAGCTCGCCAGACGAAGCACGAGCGTAAACGCAAGAACCTCCGTAAGGGATTTCCACTCACGGAGGTTCTTGCGTTGTGTCATGAGCTCTGGGCTGAACCGAGATCACACGACGGCATGTGACGTTAGTCGCGCGGCTTCTCGACCATCTCGGTGGTCTCGATCTCGTCACCGACCTGGATGTCGTTGTGCTTGCCAAGACCGATACCCGCTTCGAAGTCGGTCTTCACTTCAGTGACGTCGTCCTTGAAGCGACGCAGGGACTCGATGGCAAGACCATCGGCGACCACGACGCCCTCGCGGATCACGCGCGCCTTGGCGTTGCGCGTGATGGTGCCGCTG
>JBEBUJ010000005.1:0-58601 GCA_040393365.1 Leucobacter denitrificans | reverse complement strand
CCCGAGAGCGTGCGCTCCTGGCGCTCCTTGAACTCGTCGGTCGCGGCGAGCTTGAACGCGGTCGCCTTTGCCGCGATCACGTGCATAAGGGGGCCGCCCTGCTGACCAGGGAACACGTTCGAGTTGAGTTTCTTGTGCATCTCGAGGTCGTTCGTGAGGATGAAGCCCGAGCGCGGGCCACCGATCGTCTTGTGCACGGTCGACGAGGTGACGTGTGCGTGCGGCACCGGGTTCGGGTGCAGACCCGCAGCGACGAGCCCGGCAAAGTGCGCCATGTCGACCCAGAGCGTTGCGCCAACCTCATCGGCGATCTCGCGGAACTTCGCGAAATCAAGGGTGCGCGGGTACGCCGACCAGCCGGCGATGATGACCTTCGGCTTGTGCTCAAGCGCCTTCTCACGCACCACGTCCATGTCAACGAGGAACGTCTCTGGATCCACCCCGTACGAGACAACGTTGTAGAGCTTGCCCGAGAAGTTGAGCTTCATGCCGTGGGTGAGGTGGCCACCGTGAGCGAGCTCGAGGCCGAGAATCGTGTCGCCAGGCTCGGCGATCGCGCTGAGCACCGCGGCGTTCGCAGAAGCGCCCGAGTGGGGCTGCACGTTTGCGTAGGCCGCACCGAAGAGGCTCTTCGCGCGCTCGCGGGCAAGCTCCTCGGCGATGTCGACAAACTCGCAGCCGCCGTAGTAGCGACGCCCCGGGTAGCCCTCGGCGTACTTGTTCGTGAGTACCGAGCCCTGCGACTCGAGCACCGCGCGAGGCACGAAATTCTCGCTCGCGATCATTTCGAGTGTGGATCGCTGGCGCCCGAGCTCGTTCTTCAGTACTTCGGCGATCTCGGGATCGACGACCTCAAGTGGCTCGTTAAAGAATGCTGACTGGTTTGACATGTGCGGTTCCCTTGTGTGGTGTTTCCAGGATCTGCGGCCCAGGCGAGCGGCCTCTCAAATATGTCGCTCCCCGATGGTTTCCATCTGCACGCCAGTCACGACGAGTTCATACTACCAGCAGGGCCGATAGTCTTTATGGGGAAATCGACCTAGCTGAGGAGCGCTTCATACGAATGGCACGCAGTCGCCGGAAGAACCGGGAGATCCCACTCGTCTTCGATGACAACTTCCGCGGAGCGTTCACGTACACGCTCATTCCGGTTGCCGTCGTTGCGGCAATTCTGCTCGGATTTCGTGACGCGGTCGACGTTGTAAGCATGCTCGTAGTGCTCTGCGCCCTCGTCGTAGTCACCTCAGTGGTGTACCTCGTGTGGACGCATCTGCTCTTCACTCGCACCCCGCACGAGATAGCGTCGCGGATCGCGGCCGCCCAGCACCGAAAGCGCTCTAGCGTGCTCGCGCGCCTACTCGGACTCAACCAGCAAGATGCTGGAAGCCTGTCGCTGTCGTCGGCAGCGCTTGCGATCATTGTGGCGATCGCCACGATCCTCGTCGGCGGAGGAACCGAGGGGATCTGGCTGCCGCTCATCGTGCTCGCGACTGCCGCGACCTCGTGGGCGACAATGGTGTACTCGTTTGCGCTGCAGTATTACCGGCTCCATTCGGGCGGCGAGCGGATCAGCTTCGACATCGACGAGGATCCGGAGTTCACCGATTTCGTCTCGATGTCGGTGATGGTGTCTTCCGTTGGCGCACTGTCGGCGGGTACTCCCCGCACGAGAGCGAGTCTGAAGGCAGTGCGCACCCACACCTACATCGCCTTCATCTTCAACGCGCTCGTTGTCGCGATGACCGTGTCGATTCTCGGGTCGCTCATCACCAGCTTGGGTTAGATGAAGGGGTGTGGATCCACCCTTCGAACCCCACCTACGTGAACATCGACTCGGCGCAGATGCAGCGCAAGACACACAGAAGCGCCCCGGGGGCCGACAGCTAACCGCCGCACCCCGGGGCGCCCCATATAGGCCACCCAGACTAGCCCTTGAAGGTCTCGAAGATCTTCGTGTAGTTCGTCATCTCCTCGTTGTTGCACGGGGTGACAGGAAGCGCCAGGTCGTAGTCTTCTGGAATCGAGATTGCAGGACTGTTGCGTAACTCATCGCTCATGAGTTCGTCCGTGCCAGCGACACCAGAGGCGTAAGCCTGGAAGTTCACGGCAACGGCCATGTTCTCTGGCTCGAGCATCCAGTTGAGGAAGGTCTTCGCCTGATCCACATTCTCTGCCCCGATGGGGATAGTGAAGTTGTCTTGCCAGAGCGCGATGCCCTCTTCTGGGTACACGTACTTCAGCGACGGGCGCTCGAGTGAGGCTCGGTGACCGGCACCGTTCCAGATCATCGCCATCGCCTGCTCGCCATTCGCGAGGCGCTCCAGAATTCCGTCGCTATTGATCGTGCCGACGCGTGGCTTGAAGTCGAGCAGCAGGTCTTGCGCGGCCTGCAGCTGCGCACCGTCGGTCGTGCAGAAGTCGCCTCCTGTCACGCGCAGCGCCGAGTTGATGACCTCGGTCTGGTCGTTCATCGTACCCACGCGGCCCGCCGACTCTGGCGGATTGAAATAGTCAGCCCACGAGGTGAGGTCTTCGCTGATGACGTCGGTGTCGTACATGAACGATGTCGTACCGTAGAGGTACGGAGTCGAGTACATGCGGCCCTGATCGAAGTAGACATCAAGGAACTCGGGCTTGATGTTGCCACCGTTCGGCAGTGTCGAGGAGTCGAACTTCAGCAGCAGACCATCGTTCGCGAGAATCTCGACCATGTAGTCGCTCGGCACGACGACGTCGTAGCCCGCTCCGTTCGATGCGCGGAGCTTCGCTTCGAGGCTCTCGTTGGAATCGAAGTAGTCGACGTTGAGCTTGATTCCGGTGTCCTCAGTGAACTTCTTGACGAGTTCCTCTGGATAGTAGTCGCTCCAGGTGTAGAGGTTGACCTCTCCACTCGTCGCTTCGACGTACTCGGTCGACGCGGTATCGTCAGCGCCTTCGCTTCCGCCGTCGGTGACTCCCCCACCGCAGCCGGTGAGGGCGAGGGCCCCTGCGGCCCCCAGTGCGAGCACTGAGGCGGCTCGCCTTATCCATCGGGTGTTACGCATGCTGTTTACTCCTTCGTTGTGATTGCAGGAACGTGATAGTGGTGACAACGATCGCAAGCACAAGCAGGAGCGTCGCCACGACGTTCACCGCAGGGCTTGCACCGCGCCGGATGAGGCTGAACAGGAATACCGGAAGCGGTGTTGCACCCGCAGCCGACAGGAAGTTGGAAATGATGAAATCGTCAAGCGAGATCACGAACGCGAGAATTGCGCCCGAGATGATGCCCGGAGTGAGGAGCGGCAGGGTCACGCGGCGGAACATCTGCCAGGAACTCGCGCCCAGGTCGGTGGCCGCCTCAAAGTAGTTCGTGCCGAGACCTTTGAGCCTCGCGCGCACCGGCATGAGCGCAAACGGAATACAGAATGACGTGTGCGCGAGCATGAGCGCGAGCATTCCCGGTGACAGCCCAATCATGCGGATGAACCCGAGGGTTGCGACCGCGAGCACGATCTCAGGGATCACGAGCGGCGCGGTGAGGATCGCGGTCGCGACTCCGTTCATCCGGGCCCTCAGGCGATCCACCGCGAGGGCGAAGAGGATCGCAAAGATCGTCGCGCCCACCGTCGCAACCACCGCGATCTGCAGCGACACCCACACCGCGCTCAACAGGTTTGCGTTCTGCGCGACCTCACCGAACCAGCGCACGCTAAACCCGCGCCAAATCAGGGCTGAATCGCCATCGTTGAAGGCGTAAATCGTCGTGATGAGGATGGGAATGTAGAGGAACACGATGCCAAAGATCGCGATCGGTGCAATGCCCGGGAAGTCGCGCAGACGGAGCACTCGCGAAGGCTTTTTCATTGTCATAGCGAGATCTCCACCTTCTTGCCAGATTTCTTCGAGTAGAACGCGATGGCGATGAGCGCGATCATGAGCATGATGAGGATGATCACCGAAAGCGCGGCACCAAACGGCCAGTTGCGGGAATCACCGAACTGCGAGGCGATGAGATTACCGATGAGGAGCACCTTGCCGCCGCCAAGCAACACTGGCTGCACGTACGAGCCGAACGCCGGCATGAATACGAGCAGGATGCCTGACACGATGCCGGGGGTTGCGAACGGGAGGATAATCCGCCGCACAACGGTCGACTTCTTCGCACCGAGATCGTACGCGGCCTCCGCGAGCCTGAAATCAAACCCCGCGAGTGCTGAATACATCGGCAGCACCATGAAGGGAAGGAACGTATAGATCAGACCGAGCTGCGACGCGAGCGGCGTGTACAGCAATTCCATCTTCGGCAGCCCCACCGCCGCGAATGCCGAGTTCACGATGCCGTTGTCGTTCAGAATGAGCATCCAGGCGTA
The DNA here is from genome assembly GCA_040393365.1 of Leucobacter denitrificans. Classification (GTDB taxonomy): domain Bacteria; phylum Actinomycetota; class Actinomycetes; order Actinomycetales; family Microbacteriaceae; genus Leucobacter; species Leucobacter denitrificans_A. The sequence goes on along the minus strand of JBEBUJ010000005.1, from coordinate 54,249 downwards.
GGTACGAACGAGCAAATTCGTCCAGAACGGAATCGTGATGAGGAGCACGAGCACGTTCTGAAACTTCTCGGGCCTCGTCGCGATCCACAGTGCAATCGGAAACGACAGCAAGAGACACACGACCGTCGTTACGGTGGCCTGGAACAGCGATGTGCCGAACACCTCGAGATAGCGCGAATCGAACGCGGTATTGCCGAGGAAGTCGGTCTGGAACAGGAAGTTCACATACGGCTCGAGCGTGAACTCGTAGATTACGCCGCCGCCCTGAGGCGGACGTGACATGAACGAGAATATGACGATGACGACGAGCGGTCCGATGGTGAAGAGAGCCGCGACGATGAGCGCGGGAATCACTGCGATCCATGGGAACGACCCCGGAGTGCGCAGGCTCTTCTTCGGCCGCGTCACCGGCACCATATTTACGCCGGTGCGGTCGAGGTTCGTGGTCATGCTCGTGCCTCATGCGCAAGCGGTCTGAGTGACTCGACATCGGCGTAGAGTTTGACCTCCGAGCCAGGGCTGTATCCCTCATTGAAGGGAGGAGGCACACGAAGTGCAAGCTCAGTGCCATCGGCGAGGGTCACCGTGCATCGCAGATCTGTTCCCATGTACACGAGGCGTGAAATCTCACCGGTCGCGAAGTGCACGCCCCCGGGGGTCAGTCGAATGCGCTCGGGGCGGATCGTGAGCGTGACACGGTCACCCGGCGTCTGCACGGTCTTTTCGAGCGTCACCGGCTCGCCTCCCGGAAGTGTCACCACGAGGCGGTCGTCCTCGGCACCCGCTTGGCGCTCGGCCTGTGTCTCGATGAAGTTCGTTTCACCGATGAAGTCGGCGACGAAACGGCTCGACGGCTTCTCGTAGATCTCCTCGGGCGTGCCAATCTGCTCGGGTCGACCCTGGTTGAACACGGCGATGCGGTCGCCCATGCTCAGCGCCTCCTCCTGGTCGTGTGTGACGAACACGAAGGTGATGCCGGTGGTTCGCTGCAGACGCTTGAGTTCGGACTGCATGCCCCGTCGCAGCTTCAGATCGAGTGCCGCGAGCGGCTCATCAAGGAGGAGCACCTGCGGCTGCTTCGCGAGCGAGCGAGCAAGGGCGACACGCTGCTGTTGCCCACCGGAAAGTTGTGCGGGCTTGCGGTTGCCCATCTCTTGCATCTGCACGAGCTCAAGCATTTCTTGCACGCGCTGGCGCACTTCTTGCTTCGGACGGTGCTCCATCTCGAGCCCGAACGCAATGTTCTCCGAAACGGTCAGGTGAGGAAAGAGCGCATACGACTGAAACACCGTGTTGACCGGCCTGGCGTGCGGCGCGAGTTGGTCGATGCGCTGATTCCCCAAGTGGATCTCGCCTGCGTCGAGCGAGTCGAGGCCCGCTATAGTGCGCAGGAGTGTCGTTTTTCCGCAGCCCGAGGGGCCGAGCATCACGAAGAATTCGCCCTGATTGATTGAGAACGACACGTCGTCAATCGCATTCACGTGCGTCTTCTCCGGGGTAACGAACGTCTTACGTGCGCCACTGATCGTGAGTTTCGTCGAGGGTGAATCTGCCGGGTTGATTCGATCATGCCCGCTGATTGTCGGGATGGGCGTGGTCATGCAATCGCCTGCTTCCTGAGAACCAGAGCCTGCGCCGATGCAAGCTCTTGTGAAAGCTAAACCTAATAGGGTTAGATTAATACCGCAAGGGTCGGGTCCCGGCCTGGCCCGTGAGTTATCAAATTGAAACTTTCGGAGTTGAAACGCAACGTCGCGAGGGGAGGCACAACGTGCAGACCGATGCCGCTGATCTCACCAAAGTCGCAGATGTCGCCCCGAGACGTCCCGGCCGCCCCTCTCGCCCCGCTCTCACCGAAGAGGCAATCGCCCAGGAAGCACTCGCGATCATCGACGAGCTCGGCTGGCCAGCATGCACGATGAAGCTTCTGGCTTCGAGACTCGGCGTGCGATCCCCCTCGCTCTATCACCACATCGACGGGCAGCACAGTCTCGTTGACCTCGTACGGATACTCGTCGTTCGCGAGTTCCACGACCCCGCGATCCTCGATATGCCCTGGGACGAGGCCTTCCGGGCCTTCGGCATCGGGTACTACCGCGCGTTTGCAAGGCACCCCAACACGATCCAGGTGCTGTCGACGACCCCGATCCGCGACAACCTGACCTTTGAGATGTACGAGACCTTTATCCGCGCGATGGTGCAGGACGGATGGGACGCTTCAAAAGCCTTCGAGGCAATGCTTGGCCTCGAACATCTCGCCCTCGGGTTCGCCTACGAGTGGAACGCCGAAGATCTCATGCTCGATCCCGCATATATCGCTGAGCAGGGCGCGCCGCTGCTCGCCGAGGTCACCCGTGAGCGCACGGATCAGGCGACGATTGCAGAGTCCACATTCCTCGCGCTCCTCGGTCGCCACATCGACATGTATCGCAACAACTATGACGCTCCGTGAATTTCAACCCTTACATTTCCACTCTCTCGAAAGGCAATCAGCGTGAACGACACTGCATCCCCCACTCCCGCCGACCTCCTTATCCACTCAGCCAAGCTATGGTCTGACGGCTCGCATCTCGAGCACAGCGTGCTTGTCGCCAAGGACGGCGCAATCGTTGCGCTCGGCGGCGACGAACTGCGTGACGCTTACAACGCGGCGCGCATTATCGACGCGGGTGGCGGGCTCGTCACTCCGAGCTTCGTCGATTCACACGTGCACATGACGCAGGGGGGCATCGAGCAGCTTCGCTGCGACCTCACCGCGTGCACCACTGCCGAAGAAGTGTACACAGAGATCGCGGCCTACGCCGCCGCGAATCCAGACGCCGAGTGGATCCTCGGAGGCGGCTGGCGCATGCCGCAGTTCCCGGGCGGCACCCCGACCAAGGAGGCCCTCGACGAGCTCGTGCCAGACCGGCCGGCGTACCTCATCAATGCCGACCATCACGGAGCGTGGGCCAACTCGCTCGCGCTCGAGGCCGCTGGTATCACCGCAGACACACCGGATCCCGAAGACGGGCGCATCGAGCGCGACTCAGACGGGAATCCGATGGGCACCCTCCAGGAAGGCGCGGCAGATCTCGTGGGCCGGGTGCTCCCAGAGGTCACCGAGGAGGAGATTCGTGCGGGCCAGATTGCCGGGGAGAACTACCTGTTCAGCTTTGGCGTAACGGGCTGGCAAGAGGCAATCCTCGGAGACTTCCTCGGGTACGAGGATTTCACCCCGGTGTTCCGCCGGCAGATCGATGAGGGTGCGCTTCGGGGCCGGGTCACGGGCGCGCTCTGGGTGTCTCGGGGCTTTGAGGGCATGACCATTCCCGACTTCGTGGCCGACCTCGAACGACGCCGCGCTGAGTTTGGTGGGCGGGGCTTCACGATTGACACCGCAAAGATCATGGTCGATGGCGTCGCCGAGAACGAGACTGCCGCGATGGAGGATCCGTATCTCAAGCCCTGCACCTGCGGTGATGGTGGATCGGGCGCGAACAACACTGGTCTCGCGTATTTCAGCCGCGAGGAACTCCTCGAGGTCGTTCCACTGCTCAACGAACGCGGCTTCAACGTTCACTTCCACACGATTGGCGACCGCGCCGCCCGGTACGCGCTCGACGCCGTTGAAGCGGTGCCCGCGGCGACGCGCGCGAAGGTGCGCAACCACATCGCTCACATTCAGGTGGTCAATCCGGAGGATATTCCGCGATTCGCCCCGCTCAATGTGACCGCGAACATGCAGGCCGTGTGGGCGAGCTACGACGCCCAGATGCTCGATCTCACCGTTCCAATCATGGGCGATGAGCGCATGAAGTGGCAGTACCTGTTCCGCTCGCTCGAACAGGCCGGCACGACGCTCGCGTGTGGTTCGGACTGGCCGGTATCGACGCCGGATCCGTGGCAGGCGATCCATGTCGCGGTAAACCGCCGCACCCCGGGGGTCACCGACCTCCCGCAGTTGCTTCCCGAGGAGGCACTGTCGCTCGAGTCGATGCTCACCGCATACACTCGCGGATCGCACGAGCTCATCGGCATTCCTGGCGGCGTGCTTGAGGTCGGCGAGGCGTGCGATCTCGCGATAGCGGATCGCGATCCATTCGCCGGTGACCCCGCCGACATCTACCGCACCACCAATGTAGCAACGGTGCTCGGCGGCAAAGTCGTCTACGAAGCCTGAGCCGCAGTGCCGAGTGTTGGGCCCTAGACCTGGGGCCCAACACTCGACCCCAACTGAAGAATGCGCAGAAATATCCCATTCAAACGCGGTGAAAGGCAGATCTTTCTGCGCGGTTCCTGCGTAGCTACATCGCGAGCGACCTACACCGCGAGCGTGAGCAGCAGGTGGGCGTCGGTGCGCGCCTCGAGCTCGTGCAGCGTCTCGGGTTCGACGTGCACGATCGAGCCCCTTGTCATGGTGAGCTCTTCGTCGGCGATGCGGAACGTGATCATCCCTTCAAGTACCTGCACAACGAGAGGCGCATTCGTCGAGTGCTCCCGCATCATCTGCCCCGCGGCAAGGGTGAGTCGGATCATCCGCACCCCAGTGCCCTGGAAGATTCGCTTGATCTGAAACTTCTCGGTCGAAACCGGCGCGGCGCCGAACAGCTCGTCGAGGTCGGGCGCGACAAGGGTGAACGGCTTCTCGCCGTTCACCGATCCACCGCTCACGTCGCCCGCGCCAACTGCGCCGCCCGCACCCATCATGGCGTTCAGGCGGCCCTGCGGATCAGGATGCGCCAGCGCTCAGGCCCCTCATCGAGGTACCGCGTGTTGTACGCCTCACCGTGCCGATCTGCCAGTTGTTGGAGCAACGGGAGCGGGTTGTGCGTCGCAGAGATAACCATGGCTGCATCGGGTGAGAGCGACTCGATCGCACCGAAAATTGCAGCGTGACGGACCGCGTGGGGAATCGTCTGCACATCGAGCTCTGGCAGGCCCTCGTCGTGCCCACCACACCCACAGCCACCTGTTGTCGTCTGCTCTACTGCTTCTTCACGCGAACGGTGAATGTCGATGTGGGCCATGTGCACTCCTTTGAATCACGAGTATCGATCGATCAGTCAGGCAATCGCTCGCAATTTTACTACAATTAATCCCGTGGATAAGTTTTCAAAAGAAGCAGCGACGAAAGCTCCGCGCAGAACGTCGAAGGATCGGCGGCATTCCGTGAGCCGAGAGCGCATCCTTCGCGCGCTCGAACTCGGCGGGCCTGCGACCGTGACTGCGCTCGCGCGATCCACCGGCCTTCACGAGAACACGGTGCGCGGGCACCTCGCCCGTCTTGAGGCCGACGGCCACGCCCGGCGCGACTCAGACACTCAGGGTCAGGATTCGCCAGCCAGAGCCAAGCGCGGCCGCCCAACCATCACCTGGAGCGCCGTCGCACCCGAAGAACTTGGGCCGTACGCGGGACTCGCCGCGACGCTCGCCGACGCACTCGCTCACACCGGAGACGACAGTGCCGTACTCGCTCGCGAAGCCGGTGAACGCTGGGGCGAGAAGCTTGCCGAAACTATCGACGGCAAGCGATCCGCCCGTGACACAGTGCTCAGCATTATGCGCGAACAAGGATTTGCGCCCGAGGAGACAGACGGCGACGACATCATACTCACCCGCTGCCCGCTCCTCGCCGCCGCGACGCGGCGCGCAGACATTGTGTGCGCGGTGCACGCGGGAATGATCGCGGGAATCTCACGTGCGGCGAATGCGATATCTGAATCGCGGCTGCTGCCATTTGTGACACGAGACAGCTGCAGCATTCACCTGAAGTTCGCCGCATGAGTCGGCTCCCTTCCAAGCGACTTCTCTGGATGCTTCCCGCAGGCCTTGCGCTGCTCGCTGGCCTCGACGCGGGCCTCCTGCTCATGGGGCTTCCAGCGCCCATCACCACGCGCCGCCTCCCCGAGGTACACGGCGCTCTTCTCATTCTCGGCTTCGTTGCGACCCTCGTTTCGCTTGAACGCGCGACTGCGCTCGGAAAGTGGTACGGGTTCATCGCCCCCGCCATTCTGGGATTGGGCGCCATTCTGCTCGTGACCGATCCGGTGCCGCTCGTCGTCGGGAAGTGCGTCGTCGCCGTAGGCCTCGCAGCGTTCACCCTCCTCTACGTGCCACTGTGGCGCCGTCAGTACGACGCGTCGACGCTCACCCAGCTCCTCGGCACCGGGCTCGCGCTCGCCGGCGCAATATTGTGGATCGGCGACGCCCCCTTCACCTACGTCGTTCCCTGGCTCATCGGGTTCCTCGTGCTTACGATCGCCGCCGAACGAGTTGAGCTCGGTCGCATCACAATGGGCCCAAACGCGGGCTTTTGGCTGCTCATTCACGCCTGGGCGATCACCGCTGCACTAGTGTTCGGGGTTGTCTCTGAAGATGCCGGAGCAATCTTCTTAGGTATCGTGCTGCTCTCACTCGTCGTATGGCTCGTCAGGCACGACATCGCGCGTCGCACAATCCGCACGAAGGGTGTGACGAGGTATATGGCCGCGTGCATCCTCTCAGGTTACGTGTGGCTCGGCGTCGCGAGCGTACTGCTCCTATTCGGGTTTCCCGCCGAACAGCCGTTCTACGACTCCATCGTGCATGCCGTGTTTCTCGGCTACACCTTCTCGATGATCATGGCCCACGCAACCACTATCCTCCCGGCGGTACTTGGCATAACCCTCCCGTATCGGGCCCTGTTCTGGGTTCCCGCCGCACTGCTCCAAGTCGCGCTCATTGCGCGACTCGGACTCGGTGATGCACTTGGCAACCCCACCGCCTGGCACTGGGGTGGGTACCTCGGCGTCGCCGCCCTCCTCCTCTTCGTGCTCACCGCAATTGCCAGCGCCGCGATCGGCGCACCCCGCGCGAGCGGGCGAGCACGCAACACGACTGCCCCTCCCCCTTCCGCACCCCAGAGCTCTTCCCCCGACAAGGAGCCCGCATGAGCCAGCTCTCCACCCCGAGCACCCCGAGTGCCTCAGGCAAGCCGAACCGATCAAATGGGCCGAAAGGCCCGCCCACAGGTCCTGAATCAGCCGCTCCTCGCGGGTTCTGGCCGATGCGCGACATCCCGACCGCGTTTTGGCTCATTCTCACGGTCGTCGCGGTCATCGCCCACCGGGCGATCCCAATGGCCAACTGGCTCATGCTCCACCTACTCATGCTCGGTGCGATCACCCACGCAATCCTCGTGTGGAGCCAATACTTCTCGTTTGCCCTACTCCGCAGTCGCTCGACGCTCCGCGATCGCCGCACCCAGAACGCTAGGCTCGTGCTCGCGAATGTCGGAGCCGCACTCGTCTTCGTCGGTGTGCCGACCGGAGTGTGGGCCCTCACCGTTGCCGGCGCCACCGCGGTTGTCGCCGCTGTCGGATGGCACGCCGTGTCGCTTCTTCTCCGGGCACGCACGAGCATGCCGGGCAAGTTCGGGCGCACCACGCGCTACTACATCGCCGCGAGCGTGCTCCTCATCATCGGTGCGACGCTCGGTGCGATCATCGCACGAGAAGCGAGCCCGGCGCTCATGCTCGCGCACACACTCGTCAACCTCCTCGGCTGGGTCGGCATCACGGTCGCAGGCACTGTCGTCACCCTCTGGCCGACGATGCTCCGCACCCGCGCCGACGAGCACGCGGCGACTGGGGCGGCGCGGGCGCTTCCCGCCCTCGCTCTCGGAGTGGTCACCGCCGCGATCGGTGCAGCGGGCATGTGGATCCCAATCCTCGCCTTAGGGCTCGCGCTCTACATCGCCGGGCTCGTCATCATCGGGGTGTCGCTCGCGCGCGCCGCACGCCGCACACCCCCGTACAGCTTCGCAGCGCTCTCGGTGGCGAGCGCACTCGTGTGGTGGTTCGGGGGCGTCGTGTTCGCACTCATCGGCACCATCATCGCGTTCGCCCAAGGTGCCGAGTTTGCGACGGTGTCGGAGCACATTAGGGCAATCGCACCATACCTTGCCGCGGGCTTCGCTGCCCAGGTGCTCGTCGGTGCGTTGAGCTACCTTATCCCCGTCGTGCTCGGCGGCGGTCCCACACCCGTCCGAGTCGGCACCGCCGCGTTCGATCGGTTTGGCGTGCTCCGAGTGACAACCGCGAACGCAGCCCTCGCCGTGTGCGCGCTGCCAGTGTCCAGCCTCGCCCGCGTCATCGCGTCGATGCTCTACCTTGTCGCGATCGCATCGTTCCTCGGCTTCATGGTGAGCGCGATGCGTGCCCAGCGCCGTGCGAAGGCTGCGGGCGCGCGCCTCGAAGAACCCGCGCGCGGTCCGATCGTGCCTGAGGGAAATCAGCCGCGCGGGCGCAGGGCGGGTCAAGCCATCGCGGGACTGCTCGCCGTCGTGCTCGCAGTCGCCATCAGCGCTGCCGTCGATCCGCTCGGGTTCCGGGCTGGCGCTGCGCCAACTGGCGATGCGAACGCACCAGTGCAGGTCGTTGAAGTCGAGGCAGCGAACATGAAGTTCACGCCGGACCGCGTCGAAGTACCCGTTGGCACCCGGCTCATCGTTGAGGTGACGAACACCGACCCCGAGCAATCGCACGATCTCGTCTTTGAGAATGGCATCACCGGCAAGCGGCTCGCCCCCGGCGAGTCCGAGTCCATCGATGTCGGTGTCATCACCGCAAGCCTCGAAGGCTGGTGCTCGATCGTCGGTCACCGGCAGATGGGCATGACGTTCGATGTCGTGGCCGTCGACGCGAACGGAAACCCAGTGGCGAAAGGCTATAGCGCGGCCGAAGCTGACGGTGCCGGATCCGAGCATGCTGGGCACGCCGAGCACACGGGCAACGACACGATCGACCTCATGGCGGATCCGGGCCCCGGGTTCACCCCGTTCGACGCCGTACTTCCGGCTCTCCCCCCTAACAGCGGCCCGGTCACGCATCAAATCACGCTCACCGCACGGGACAACACCCTCCGAGAGGTTGCCCCCGGGGTGACGCAGACTCTCTGGACGTTCGAGGAAACCTCTCCCGGTCCGATACTCCACGGTCGCGTCGGAGACACGTTTGAAGTTACGCTCGTAAACGACGGCTCAATGGGGCACTCGATCGATTTCCATGCTGGCACGCTCGCACCCGACGAGCCGATGCGCACGATCGCTCCGGGCGAATCGCTCCTCTATACATTTACCGCAACCCGCTCAGGGATCTGGATGTACCACTGTTCAACCATGCCCATGTCTGCGCACATCTCGAATGGAATGTACGGGGCCGTTGTCATCGAGGATCCCGATCTGCCGGTCGTCGATCGGAACTATGTGCTCGTGCAGGGCGAGTACTACCTCGGTGATCACGACGGGGGTGAGGTCGATATGGAGAAGATCGCAGCGCGCAACCCAGACCTCGTCGTTTTCAACGGCTACGCGAACCAGTACGACCACGCGCCACTCGACGCTGTCGTCGGCGAACGGGTTCGAGTCTGGGTGCTCGCCGCAGGCATCGAGCGGCCCTCGAGCTTCCACGTCATCGGAGGCCAGTTCGACACCGTCTGGCATGAGGGCCAATACCTCATCAACCGTGCCGAAGGTACTGGGTCCCAGGCCTTTGGTCTCTTCCCCGCTCAGGGCGGCTTCGTTGAGCTCACCTTCCCCGAGGCGGGCAACTACCCCTTCGTTTCCCACTACATGATCGATGCCGAGCGAGGCGCGCACGGCATCTTCAAGGTGACGGATGCGCCCGGCGGCTGAGGCGCGGGGGCGCTCCCGCGGCCCGGGCGAGCCGCTGATCCACTACCCTAGGGAGTTGTGACTACGAAAGCGACAAACGACGACACCCAGTGGGTGCTGACCCTGAGCTGCATCGACGGGCCGGGGATCGTGCACGCGATCAGCGGCGCGATCGTCGCCGCGGGCGGCAACATCGCTGAGAGTCAGCAGTTCGCGTCAGCCGATACCGGCCGATTCTTCATGCGACTGCAAGTGGAGGCCGTCGCTCAGCCCGAGACGTTCGACACGCGCTTCCGAACGTCGCTTGCCCCGGTCACCGAGCGTTATAACATGAACTGGCGGCTCGATCGCGTCGGTCGACCAGTGCGTACGCTGATCCTTGCGTCGACCGCGACCCACTGTGTGAACGACCTGCTCTACCGACGCCGCGCAGGTCAACTTCCGATCGAGGTGCCGCTCGTGCTTTCAAACCACGAGACCGTGCGCGACATCGCCGAGTTCTACGGTGTGCCGTTCGAGTACCAACCAGTGACCGGCGCTGAAGAGAAGGCTGCATTCGAGGCACGCGTGCTCGAGGCCGTTGAGCAGCACGACATCGAGCTCGTGGTGCTTGCACGGTACATGCAGATCCTCTCTCCTGAGCTCTGCGAGGCGCTCGAGGGCAAGGCGATCAATATTCACCACTCATTTTTGCCCGGATTCAAGGGTGCGAACCCGTACAAGCAGGCGCACGAGCGCGGCGTGAAACTTATCGGGGCGACCGCCCACTTCGTCACCATGGACCTCGATGAGGGGCCGATCATCGAACAAGACACCACCCGTGTGGATCATGCCTACACCCCGCGCGAGCTCGTGCAGCTTGGTCAAGACATAGAGGCGCGCGTACTCAGGCATGCCGTGAACTGGTTCGCCGAGAACCGCGTGCTCGCCGACGGCGACCGCACCATCATCTTCCGCTAGCAGGCCTACAGCACGCTGTCGAGGAATCCTCTCGTACGATCGTTCTGCGGATGATCGAAGACATCACCAGGGCTCCCAGATTCGACGACGACCCCATCATCCATAAAGACAACCGTGTCTGCAGCGCTCCGCGCGAACCCGATCTCATGCGTCACCACAACCATCGTGGTCCCTGCCTGAGCAAGGTCACGCATGACCTCAAGCACATCGCCCACAAGTTCAGGGTCGAGCGCGCTCGTCGGCTCATCGAAAAGCATGATCTTCGGTTTCATTGCGAGCGCACGAGCGATGGCGATCCGCTGCTGCTGCCCACCGGAGAGCTGCGCGGGATAGTGATTTGCCCACTCGCTGAGCCCGACTTTCTCGAGCAGTTCGAAGGCCTCCCTTCGCACATCGCTGCGTGAGCGACGCGCTACTCCCACGGGTGCCTCCATGATGTTCTCGATAGAGGTCTTGTGCGGAAACAGGTTGAAGCGCTGAAACACCATGCCAATCTTGCGGCGCTGCTTCGCTACCGCGCGAGGATGCATCTCGTAGAGTTCACCGTTCTTCTCGCGGTAGCCGACAAGTTCGCCGTCGACATAGATCTTGCCGCCGTTGATCGACTCGAGATGGTTAATGCATCGAAGCAGCGTCGACTTTCCTGACCCAGAGGGCCCGAGCAAACACGTGACTTCGCCCTCTCGCACATCCATGTCGATGCCTTTGAGCACTTCGAGTGGACCAAACCGCTTGCGAACGCCTCGCAACCGTACGAGTGACGTGTCGTCAAGCACCTGGTTCAACACTTGATCACCCATCAGTTTCCCTTTCGCTTCCGCTTGTGCGCGCGCTGCACTTGAATCGCCCCGGTGTATTCGCGAGCCTTCTCCATAAGCGTCTGCGGCTGGTTCTTCGTGCTTCCTCGGCCGAAGTAGCGTTCGAGATAGTGCTGCGGAACAGACAGAACAGACACGATGGCGAGATACCAGATGCTCACAACGATGAGCAGCTCAACCTGTCGCAGGTTCTGTGCGGAGATCTGTGTCGCCTGCGTATAGAGCTCGAGCACCGCGATCAGTGAGAGCAGCGAGGTGTTCTTGATCATCGAAATCAACTGGTTGCCCATGGGCGGGATGATCACCCGCATAGCCTGCGGCAACAGGATCCGCATGAAGCAGTATCGCGGACTCATGCCGAGCGATGCCGCGGCCTCACGCTGTCCCTCGTCGACAGACAGCATTCCGGATCGCACAATCTCGGACGAATACGCCGCTTCGTTCAGCGTCAGCGCAATGATGCCCGCGACGAGCGCGGTGAGCAGGGTGTTGGTATCTGCTTGCCAGAACACGATGTCGGTGAACGGAATGCCGACCGTGATCTTGTCAAAGATCAATCCGAAGTATCCCCAGATCACAATCTGCACGAGCAGTGGTGTTCCACGGAATGCCCAGACATAGATCGCCGCGACTGCGACGAGCACCGGGTTCCCTGACATGCGCATCGACGCGATGATCACCGCAAGTATTGCGGCCGCCGCCATCGAAATGACGGTAATGATCAGGGTGAGGCGCACACCCGAGAGAATGCGCTCGTGAAACATGAACTCGCCGATGGTCGGAAAGTCGATGTTCTTGTTGGTGGCGATCGCCTGCACGAACGCCACCAACAGAAACAGAATCACGACGGTACTCACCCAACGGCCGGGACGGCGAAGCGGGTGAACGACGTTGTCGAACTCCCGACTCGGTGCAGCCGTGGCTACCTTCGTTGACATGGTGATTGCCCTACTCGGTTGCCGCGTTCACGAGAGCTGATTCAATGGCGAGCGAGCCCATTCCGTGCTCGTCAAGAATTGACTGGTAGATGCCTTCATCGATGAGCGACTGCATTGCTGCTTGGAGCGCGTCAGTGAGTTCGGTGCGCTCCTTGAGCAGACCGAATCCGCTGTAGACGGGGTTGAATCCCTGAGGGTTCTGTGGATCCTGCACGAGCTCGAAGTATTCGCCGTCACCAGCGGTCTGGGCGGTGTACGCGGCGACCGGCGCGTCAACAATGTACGCCTGCGCGCGGCCAGCGCGCACGGCGGTCTGCGAGTCCTGCGCGACTGGGAGCGCCTGCACGTCTATCCCTTGCTTCCCGTCTGCTTCGCACTCGTCAGAGAGCTCGTAGAGCAGCTCGGCCTGCACGGTCGACTTCTGCGTCGACGCACTCAGGCCGCACAGGTCGGTGAGTGTCGTGATGCCCTCGGGGTTACCCTTCTCCACCACAATGGCGAATCCGGCGTTGATTTCTTCAATGAAGTTCAGAGTTCCCTGACGCTCCTTCGAGTCGTTCATTCCCATCATGATGAGGTCGTGACGATCTGACTGCAGAGACGGAATTACAGATTCGAACGGCTGATGCTGCACCGTGAAGTCGATACCAAGTTTCTGGCCGAGTGCGATGGCCATGTCGACGTCGAGACCGATGAGGTCATCGTTCTCGTTGACCGCAACGAACGGTGGATAAGGAACGCCCATTGCCACGCGAACAGCGCCACGATCGGTGACGTCGCTCGGGAGCATCGCCGCGGCAGCCTCATCGACATCGGCCGAGAACTCGGCTGTCTGCTGCAGGCTGAGGCCAGCCTGCGTGGAATCAGAATTCGCCACATCGCCGGCGTCTGAGGCCTCAGCTTCACCGCCTCCGGCGCTGCATGCTGAGAGCGCGAGTGCCGCGGCTGCAGTAAGTGCTAAGACGTGTGGGATTCGATTCTTCTTGAACATACTGTTCCTTTCGGTGAGAAACTTCTTCGTTTCGTGTGTGGCTTGGTCTGTGGGTGCGGGTCGAGCTACGGAGCGCTCCAATCAATCTCGAGCGCAGGCTCGTGTGGTGCGAGGTATTCGGTCATCGTCTGTCGACGAACCGCAAGCTTCACGACTCCGTCTCGGCAGAACACCATGGCGGGATGCAACGCCCCGTTGTAGTTGTTCACAAAGGTGTACCCGTACGCTCCGGTGGTTGCGATCACGATCGTGTCACCCGGCCGTGGGTCCTGCAACTTTGCGCGATCCACCAGTAAGTCGCCAGATTCGCACTGTCGCCCTACAAGCTGGGCCGTGGTCGAGAGTGGATCGGTCACTCGATCCGCCACCACCGCGGTGTACCGGTCGTCAGTCAAAGCGATGTTCATATGCTCAGACATGCCGCCGTCGACGGCGACAAACGTCATCTGTGACCGCTTGATGTTTCGCACCCGATACGCAGTCACTCCGCTTCGCGCGACGAGCGACCTTCCCGGCTCAATGAGCAACTGCGCACGCTCGGGCAAGACTTTCGCGGCGGCCCCGCATACGGCATCGAGATAGTCCTCGATCTCGGGCGCATCGTCGTCATCTGAGTAGTTCACGCCGAGCCCACCGCCCACATTGTAAATGTCGAACTCACCCGCGTTCGCGATAATGCTCAGAGCCTCAACAAACGGTTCGATGTCAAGAATCTGCGACCCGATATGCACGTGGACTCCGCGCACACGCACGTTCGGGTGGTCCTTCAGCCGGTCGATGAGTTGCATCGCCTCGTCAAAGGGTAGGCCGAATTTGGATCCGGCACCACCGGTCTGAATCGACGGATGAGTATTGGTCTCAATACCCGGCAGGATCCGCACCAGCACATCCTGGCGCGCCCCACCGTGCGCCGCGATCATCGCGATATCTGTTTCGTTGTCGACAACAATGAGTCCGACGCCCATCGAGCGGGCGAGTTCGACCTCTGCTGCGCTCTTCGCGTTTCCGTGGAGCACGATGCGCGAGGGATCCACCCCCGCTTCGAGTGCGAGTTGCAGCTCCCCCTCACCCGCAACATCGATCGAAATGCCCTCAGCCTGCGCGATCGCATAGGCCGCGATCACTGGAAGCGACTTTGACGCAAAGCACACCCGCGAATTCGGCCAGCGTTCTGATAGCCCATCGCGGTACCTACGGATCGTCTCGCGAAGGTTCTGTTCGTCGACAATGAAGAGCGGGCTCCCGAATTCCGCAGTGAGTTCGGGTACGGAGCAGCCCCCAATCGTGAGCGCTTGAGAGTCATCAACACCGGAGCTTGTGGGCAGCAACCTCGCAAGAGTTTCGGGTATTGCGCGCTGACTCATCACTTGGTTTCCTCGTCTTCACTGGCGGGTAATTGCTGCCCCCTGCGTCGGCGATTGCGAACGCCTCATCGGGCCCTGCAATCAACGCTAGGGCCGCGAGTCTTTCACATTCTTGTTGAATCCGATAAATTTCAGGAATGGATCGTTCGAATTCGATAAGCACATCAACGCCCACCGGGGGCTTTGGGGTCTCGCTCCGACAAATCGAAGATCGACTCGGAAGCGATGTGGTGCGCATCGAGTACCCAAACGGGGAATCTGACCCTACGGTGCGCGCACTCGATATCTATGATGCAGCGAGCAGTGACGCTTCGGGTGCGATCGGTGGCGACGGGATATTGCTCTGCCTCATCTCGGCGGACGCAATGCGCCCCGAAGAACTCGACCGGGCGCTGACAGCCGCCGCGCAAAACTGTTGCGCAGGGGTCGCGATCAAGATTGCTGCCAGCCATGACGGCGGATCTGACCTCGTCACTCAGATCGTGCGCATGCAACTTGCTGCAGTCATACTCAATCCGGATGTGAGTTGGCGTGAGTTCGACGCGCTCATCACCGGTTCACTTGGCGAGAATGCCCAGTCACTCAACCTCGCGCCGTCGGCCGGCGACAAACTGTTCGCCCTCGCGAACACCATCGCGCGCACCTTCGGTGGATCAGTCGCGATCGAAGATCACCAGCGCAGCATTCTCGCGCACTCTTCGGTGACTGGGCAAGCGATCGACGATCTGCGAACCACTGGAATCCTGTTCCGACGAGCGGGTGACGCACCCGTAAACGAGGATCGGTACCGCGAAGTTCTCGAGGCCGAGGGGCCGGTTCGATTTCCGAGATACGGCGATTATCTCCCCCGTGCAGCGATCGCGGTGCGGGCAGGCACGATTCCACTCGGCTCAATTTGGGTGCTGGATCCTGACGGCGATGGCACCGATGACACGCGGCTCTCGGAAGAGAAGGCCGAGGTGCTTGAGCGCGCCGCGGCAATGGCCGCGGGAACACTCCTTGAAGCATGGAAGGCGAGTAGCCGCTCGGGGTCGCGGCGCGAGTCGGCACTGCGACGGGTGCTCATCGCGGCCGCGCAGCAGGGTGACCGGGAGGAGCTAGATCCATCTGGCGAAGCCGTCGGCGTTATCCTCGCGGCAACCGTCGCTGCGGGGCCCAGATCAGCGGGCCGCATCGCCGAGGCGCGGGCCGTGTTCGCCCGGCACCTTGCCATGTACGTGCCCAACGTGGTCATCTCGGCAGAGGCGAACGAGATTATTGCGCTGTGTCCGACGACGCTCGTTGAGCAAGTGCGCGAATGGGCACTGTCTGCGCTCGCGGATCTGTCTGACGATACCTCTGCCGGGATTCAGGTGGGCGTAAGTGACGCGCACAGCATCTCGAATCGGCTGCCGTTCGCGGCAAACGAAGCTCGTGATGTTGCGCGTCATTCCCAGTCGACCGGCGAGCCAGTCGGAACCGTTACTCGGGTCCGCACGCAGCTGTTTCTCGAGGCCTGTCGCTCTCAGCTCGAGCTCGATGACCGCCTCCTCCTGCCTGAGGTGCGCGAGTTGATAGAGGCTGACGGGAGCAAACACCAACTCGTTGACACGCTCGAGTGCTGGCTATCCGAAGTAGGTAACGTCGCCCGCACCGCTGAACGGCTCCTTGTACACGAGCAGACGGTTCGGTACCGACTGAAGCGGCTTCGCGAACTCTTGCCTCTCGAAAACGCCGGGCCTGATTACCTCGTCACACTGTGGGCTCAACTTCGTGCATTGCGAGAGCGTGCCTAACCGCATCCAAATTCGCCTGAGGCTTTGGCGCTAGTGCGCAGGATGCCATATCCTAGCGAATGGATTAAAGAACTCTGTTCATTTTTTCGAAGCTCACGGTCGAGGCGTAAAGTTCATTGCAGCAGGGAGGCTCAGCATGGGCACAACAGTTTTTGTCGGCGGATCAGTACTTATTGCTGCCCGTGAACCCGGCGGGGCGCGAGAGTCCGCCCCACTCATGACGACAGCACTCGCGATCCGCGACGGCGTCATTATTGCGCACGGCGATGATGCGCTTGCCCTCGCCGAGGAGAACATGGATAGCACCACCACAGAGATCGTTGACCTCGTGGGCGGCACCCTCGCCCCCGCCCCGGGTGACGGCCACGCCCACCCAGTGTTCGGAGGCCTCGAAGCGCTCGGTCCGAGCATTCGTGCGGCCGAAGATCTGCAGGGCATCCTCGATGCGGTGGCCGAGTGGAAGACCGCGAACCCCGACGCCAAGTGGATCGTGGGAGGCAGCTACGACTCAACCTTCACCCCGCGTGGCGAGTTCGACGCCCGCTGGCTCGATGAGGTCACCCGCGACACCCCGACCATCCTGCGCGCCTGGGACTACCACACGGCGTGGGTGAACTCGGCGGCACTTGCAGCCGGCGGCATCACCGCAGACACCCCCGACCCTGAGCTCGGACGCATCGTGCGACGCGAAGACGGCTCACCGCTCGGCACGTTGCAGGAGTCGGCGGCAAATAACTTCCTCGCGAACGTCGTGCCCCCATTCACCCTCGAGCAGCGCATCGGAGCAATAGAGGCAGCGACCGGAGCGTACGCTGCCCAGGGCACCACCTGGGTGCAAGACGCGTGGGTCGAGTCCCGCGACCTTGAGGTGTACTTCGCGGCGGCGAAGCAGGATCGCCTGCACACCCGAGTGAATCTCGCGTTTCGTGCCGATCCGCTGACCTGGCGCGACCAGGTCGCCGAGTTCGTCTCCGCGCGCGACGAGGTGCGCGCCCTCGGGGCCGAGCGACTCACGGGCGAGACTGTGAAGTTCTTCCTCGACGGGGTCGTCGAAAGTCACACCGCGGCAATGCTCGAGCCGTACGCGGACCGCCCAGATGAGCGCGGCCTTCCGAACTGGACGCCAGAGGAGCTCACCGAAGCGCTGCAGGCATTCGATGCCGAGGGCTTCCAACTGCATCTGCACGCGATCGGCGACGCCGCGAATCGGTACGCTCTCGACGGACTCGAGGCAGTACAGCAGCATAACCCGGCGCGTGAGCGACACCACGTCATTGCGCACGTCGCGGTGCTCTCCCCAGACGACGTAGCCCGCTTCGCACAGCTCGGCGTCATCGCGAATTTCGAGCCCTACTGGGCGCAGTGCGACGCAGTGATGCAAGAACTCACCACTCCCCACCTAGGGCACGAGCGCGAGCAGTGGCAATACCTCATCGGATCGGTGTCACGCAGCGGTGCGACCGTTTCGTTCGGCAGCGACTGGCCGGTCACCACGCCGGACTGGCGCCCGGCATTCGCAACTGCGGTGACCAGGCACGATCCCACGGATGCCGGGGCGACTTCGTGGATTCCGGAAGAGCGGATTGACGCGGCAACCGCTTTCGCGGCATACACCATCGGCATCGCGAGACAGGCACTCGCGCCGAATCGCGGCACCCTCGAGATCGGCAACGTGGCCGACATGGTGTGGCTTTCGGCAAACCCCCTCGAAATAGCTCCCACAGACATTCCATCCATCGAAGTTCTTGGCACGTGGCTTGCCGGCAGTGCCACGTACCGCGCCTAAACACATCCACCCTCTCAACGCAGAAGGAACGCCATGTCAGATACCAACCAACCGAGATTGAAGCGGTCGCTCGGCGTCGTCGGACTCACCCTGTTCGGCGTCACCTATATGACGGTCATCACTGTGTTCACGACGTACGGCATCGTGAACCAGGTGACCGACGGGCACCTCCCCGCGGCGTACATTGTCGCGGTTATCGCCATGCTCTTCACAGCGGGCAGCTACGCCGCGATGGTACGCCGGTACCCAGTTGCCGGATCGGCGTATACCTACACGCAG
The DNA here is from genome assembly GCA_040393365.1 of Leucobacter denitrificans. Lineage (GTDB taxonomy): Bacteria > Actinomycetota > Actinomycetes > Actinomycetales > Microbacteriaceae > Leucobacter > Leucobacter denitrificans_A. Next base: position 35,704 of record JBEBUJ010000005.1, on the reverse strand, counting down.
CAATCATTCGGCGGCGCTGCCGGCTTCTTGACCGGCTGGGTGATGCTCCTCGACTACCTCTTCATTCCGATGATCAACTTCATGCTCATCGGCATCTACTTGAACACACAGTTTCCGGCGATACCGGCCTGGCTCTTCACGCTCGTCGCGCTGCTGCTCGTACTGCTGTTCAATATTCTCGGCATCAACCTCGTGAACCAGGCGAACTTCGTGATCGTCGGCCTCTCGGTGATCCTCGTCATCGTGTTCATGGCGCTTGCCTTCAAGCAGTACCTTAGCGGCGACGTGTCGGTTGGTCTCGTTGAGCCATTCACGTTCGGTGAAGGTGGCATCGGTGCAATCGCATCGGGTGCCGCGATCCTCGCGCTCTCGTTCCTCGGGTTCGACGCAGTCTCGACACTCTCCGAGGAGGCGAAGAATCCACGCCGCGACATTCCTCGCGCGATCATCGGCGCGACCCTCCTCGGCGGCTTCTTCTTCATCCTTGTCTCCTGGACCGGAGCGCTCGCGTTCAACCCCGACTGGGCCACCCTCAGCGATGCACAGATCGATGCGGCAGGCACCACGGTCATGGACAGCCTCGGGGTGAGCTGGTTCACGTCGTTCTTCGTCGCGATCTACGTGGTCGGCGCCTTTGGTTCGGGCATGACCGGACAGGTGTCGGTTTCACGCATCCTCTACGCGATGGGACGCGACGGCATGCTGCCGAAGTCACTCTCAAAGCTCGGCCGGCGATTCGGCACCCCCATTGTCGCGGCGTGCGTCGTGTCGGTATTCGCGCTCTCGGCGCTCTTCTTGTCGCTCGATGTCGTTGCGTTCATGATCAGCTTCGGTGCACTCGCCGCGTTCGCAATGGTGAACCTCTCTGTGATTCGCACGTACATCTTCCCGAAGGGTGGCAGGCGCCAGCAACTCACTGCGAAGCAGGTCATCTTCCATCTCATCTTCCCGCTCATCGGTTTTGCGTTGACGATCTGGTTGTGGACCTCGCTCGAGGCCCTCACCTGGTTGGTCGGAGGCATCTGGATCCTCATCGGCGGTGTGATTATCGCGATCGTCACCGGCGGGTTCAGGCGCGCGGTGCCGAAGCTCGATTTCTCCGAGCAGGATCCCACGACCGAGCAAATCGATCAGCTCGCAGAGGAGTATCCGCTCGAAGGCGATCGCGGCTAAGGTTCGCGCATCGAGCTAGCGGGGTTCCCGATCCACACCGGAATCGGGAACCCCGCTCTCGCGTGAGGCCCGCTGCGCCCGCAGCCCCGCGATGAAGAGCGAGAGCCCAAGCTCGAACGCCTGATCGGCCGGATTGACCCGATGCCCCGCAACACTCGCTTGGCGTTCGCGGTAGGCGGCCCGGTAGTCGGGCACATCGTCGCGATCACCGGGGTTCATCATGTCAGGTGCGGCCGCGGCGTCGAGTGCGGATCCGAGGATAAACGATTCGAGCGCTACGAGCACATCGAGCGCCTCACCTCGGCTCCACCCCTGTTCATGGAGAGTGACGATCATTCGATCGTAGGCAAGACTCACGTTTGTGGCTGGATCGAGCGGCATCACCGCGAGCAGCGCGATGGTGGGCGGGTGCGCCGCGAACGCGTCTCGATACCTTCGAGCCCAGGCGACAATTGCGTCGTCCCAAGTACGTCCGTCAAACACCTCGGGCGCGATCTTCTCGCCGATGAGCTCACGCATGCCTCGCGTGATGTCGTCCTTTCCCGACACGTGGTTGTAAAGCGCAGACGGTCGCACGCCAAGCCTCTGGGCGATGTCGCGCATGCCGAATCCTTGCTCTCCGTGCGCATCAAGCAGTTCGAGCGCGGCCTCCACGATCTTCGTGCGCGAGAGCACCTGCTCGCTCGGGCGACCGACCCGGCGGTTCGTCATCTTCGTCTCCTCTACTCGCCCAACCCACTATCGCAGGTGTTCGATGTCTCCTGCGCTCACCTCGAGCGATCCACCGGTCGGAAGATCGATGATGAGCGAGCCGTCTGCTGCGAGCGCGCGAGCGTGGCCATCGACGAGCTTGCCACCCGGCAGGTGCGCGCGCACCTCGGTGCCGAGCGTGAGCGAGTTCCTCGCGACCAGGGAGCGGATCGCCTGAGGGTTCACCGCGGCGAGCTTTGTGAGGCGCAGAAGCTCAGAGGCAATCCCCTCGATGACCCGGTCGGCAAGGTCTGCCCCGGCCTCGTCTGAAAACGACTCTGCTCCGCCGACTTCGGCCCCGGAGGCGAGCAGCGAGGTGGCTCGGTCAGTCGGCAGCTCCCACTCGGGAATGAGCAGGTTCAGCCCCATGCCGAAGACCGCGCTCCCGTCAGGCAGGAGTTCGCAGAGAATGCCACAGAGCTTCTTTCCCGGCCGGCCTGCGATCGCGTCGTCTTCGTCGCGAACGTGCACGTCGTTCGGCCACTTCGTGCCGACCCGCAGCGCCTCGTGAGAATCCGTAGCCCGATAGAGCGGCCGCAAGCCAGCGGTCACCGCCGAGCCAGCAATAAGTGGTAACCAGGCCGGACCGAGTTCGCCCCAGTCTGGTCGACCCGTCGCATCGCCAGCATCTGCTCCGAAGCCTCGCACCAGCACAGACACGGCGAGCGCCTGACCCTTCGGTGTCACCCAGCCGCGTTCGAGTCTGCCTCGCCCAGCCGTCTGTTGGTCCGTCGCGAGCAGGGTGCCGTGCGGCAGCGGCGATCCATCACTCACCGCGACCCGAGCGAGATCGCGCAGCTCGACATTCGTTGAGGGGGATGCTTCGCGCCACTCGATGCGGGGCAGCAGGGCGTGGGTCCGGTCGAGGTGCATGCAACGAGGCTATCGCGGCGGCGGCGGCAATACGCACAAAGAATAGACCGACACTGTGCCGGGGCAATACACTTCCGAGTGTGGAGCACTCGCAACCGAGCAACAGGCGACAGACAACAGGGCTAGCCCGCGCGGTGGCGGCGATCATCATTGCGGCCGCCGCCCTGGGCCTCACCTGGATGTTGGGTGCTGCTGCGCCCGCGCTTGCCACCGAACCGGTGAGTCTCGACAGCGGGTACGTCACCGATGTCGCGGGGGTGATGTCATCGAGCGACATCGAGTCGGCGAACGCGCGGCTCGAGACGACCTACGACGAGAGTGGCATCGACCTCTATGTGGTGCTCGTTGACGAGTTCAGGAATCCGTCAGATCGTATCGAGTGGGCGAACACGACCGCCGACATGAACGGACTCGGTGAATCACAGTACCTGCTCGCGGTTGCCACCGAGGGCAGACAGTACTTCATCTCGGGCTACACGAGCGGGCCGCTCAGCGATTCGGATCTTGACAAGATTGAGCAAGAGATTGTGCCTACGCTACGCGACTCGAACTGGCTCGGAGCGGTGAGCGCGGCCGCTGCCGCGATCGAACAGCAGCAGTCTGCGCCAGGCCGCAATGCCGCCGTGGCGGTAGGGATCGGCGCAGGCGCCGTGGGGCTCGGCGGCGCAGCGTGGGGCATCACCCGGGTCGTGCGGAACAAGCGCAAACAGGAGTCCGCTCGGGCCGAGCTCACCGAGCTCGATCGCACCGCAGGCGCTGCTCTTGTCGCTGCCGACGACGCGGTGAAGTCGAGCGCACAGGAGCTAGAGTTCGCGCGCGCTCAGTTTGGTGACGGTGCCGTCGAGAAGTTTGTCGCAGCACTCAAGACCGCCCGCGCCGAGCTGTTGCAGGCGTTCGCGCTCAGGCAGCAACTCGATGATTCGACGCCCGACACCCATGAACAGAAGGTCGCCTGGCTCAAGCAGATCATTGAGCTGTGCGACTCGGTCGACACCACGCTCGATGCGCAGGCCAACGAATTCGATGCGCTGCGCAGCATCGAGCAGAATGCCCCAGCAGCGTTACAGGCGCTCACTGCGCGCAGACAGCAGGTAGAACGTCTCATTCCGCAAGTGCAGGCTGAGCTCACACGACTCGAGTCGACATACGCACCAGGTGCGCTCGCATCACTCGGTGGATCGACCGAACAACTCGCAAAGCTCGTGACGTTCGCGACCGAGCGCGAGACGGCAGCACAGGGAGCGCTCGGCGTTCAGCCGACGGCCGAGGGCACCGCTGAGGGTGGATCGGGTGCTGTCGCGATCACGATCCGTGAGGGCGAGGCAGCGGTCGGCCAGGCGGAGGAGCTCGCCCGCTCGATCACCGAGCACGGTGAGCACCTTGCAGAGGTTGAGACGCGCTGCGCAGAACTCATCACGGAGCTCGAGCGAGATGTTGCGACCGCCCGCACGCTCTCTGACACGAACGGCACGGTCGCTCAAGCGATTGCTTCGACCGAGCAACAGATCACGCAGGCACGAGTGCAACTCAGCGGCACTGGCCGCGATCCGGAGCGAGCCGTGCACGAGCTTGAAGCGGCGAATACGCACATCGATAGCGTCGTCGAGGCCGCACAGCAGGCGGTCAGAAATCAACAGCTGCTCGATGCACAGCTCGCGCAAGTCGGAGACCAGGTGCGGCAGGCCGAGGCCTACATCGACGCGCGGCGCGGCGCTGTCGGGGCAACCGCGCGTACGCGGGCCGCGGAAGCGCGCGCCTCGCTTTCCCGCGCAATCGCGCTCCGCGCCGGAGATTCTCAGGCTGCGCTCACCGAGGCGCGGCGCGCATCACAGCTTGCCTCGCAGGCGCTCGCTTCAGCTCAATCAGACGTCTCAGGCTTCGGAGGAGGGTACAGCGGCGGGTACGGCGGAGGCTCGTACTCAAACAGCGACGCAACCCTCGGCGCGATTCTCGGTGCAATTCTCGGTAGCGGTGGATCGGGCGGCCGGTCCTCTAGCCGTGGCGGTGGCTTCGGCGGCTACAGTGGCGGCTTCAGCGGTGGATCGCGCAGTGGCGGTTTTGGCGGAGGCTCCCGAAGTGGCGGCGGCCGCAGTAGCGGTGGCGGAGGCGGCCGCCGTTCCAGCGGAGGAGGGCGATTCTGATCCACTTCGAACTGACCCAGCAGACTCATTGACAACTCGAATACACTCACAACACACGCCTCGGCGAAAGGAACCCACCATGGCAAAGCAGTCCATTCTTGGTCGTGTCACCACCCTGATTCGCGCAAACATCAACTCGCTCATCGACTCGGCAGAGGACCCCGAGAAGATGATCGATCAGCTCATTCGTGACTACACGAACAACATCGCAGATGCCGAGTCGGCAATCGCCGAGACGATCGGCAACCTGCGCCTGCTCGAGCAGGATCACGCAGAAGACGTGAAGACTGCTGGCGAGTGGGGGCGCAAGGCTCTCGCCGCGAGTGCCAAGGCAGACGAGCTGCGCTCTGCTGGCAACACCGCAGACGCCGACAAGTTCGACAACCTTGCAAAGGTTGCCCTGCAGCGCCAGATCACCGCCGAGAACGAGGCAACCTCTGTGGCACCGACCATCGCTTCGCAGCAGGAGATCACCGAGAAGCTCAAGGCTGGGCTCGCGGGCATGAAGGAGAAGCTCAAGCAGCTGCAGACCAAGCGCGCCGAGCTCGTGGCCCGCGCAAAGACCGCCGAAGCACAGAACCGCGTCGCCGACGCAGTGAAGTCGATCGATGTGCTCGACCCAACGAGCGACCTTGGCCGCTTCGAAGAGAAGATCCGCCGCCAAGAGGCGCTCGCACGCGGCAAGCAAGAAGTCGCTGCGTCGACCCTCGACGCGCAGTTCAATGAGCTCGAGAACTTCGAGGTTGTGACCGAGGTTGAGGCTCGTCTCGCGGCCCTCAAGTCGGGCAGCGCACCGCAGGCGCTCGAGCAGTAAACGAAACAGCAACGTGCTATGAGGGGTGTGGAATGATCCGCGGGATTGATCCACACCCCTCACAGTGATGAGTAGACACCGGAGTAAGAAGCATCGTGGGATTTTGGGGACGCCGCAGTCGTGAGACCGACGCAGCGCAGAACGCCGCCGACACTGAGCTGTCACGCCAGGCGCAACTCGCACTCGTAGCCGCCGACGAGCGCATTCGCGTGGCTGGCGACGAACTCGCCTTCGCGACAGCTGAACTCGGCGACTCTGCCACCGCAAACCTCAAGGTCGGGTTGCAAGCGGTGCGCGAGCACATGACCGAGGCGTTTCAACTGCACCAGTTGAACCACGACCACATTCCCGACACGGCAGACGAGCTTCGCACGAGAAACGCGCGCATCGTACAGCTGTGCGATTGGGCTGAATCGGTGCTCGACGAACGCACCACCGAGCTCAAGAGCCGCGTCGAGCGAGTGCGGCGCGCGCCCGAGACCCTTGCGAGGGTGCGGGCTACCGCTGAGGCGCTACGGGCCAGGCTTCCAGATATCCAGGGCACGCTCGAGCGACTCGCGGTGCTGTACTCCCCCGCTGCGCTGCAGCGGGTGCGCCTCACCGCAGATGACGCAGAGCAGCTGCTCGACTTCGCGCTGCGATCGGCAGACCTCTCAGAGCGCCGACGAGCCGCGGGCAAGCTCGAGGACGCGAACCTCGCGCTCGAAGCCGCAACGGAGACCGTGCGACGAGCCGAATCGATCTTCGACAGCGTCGACGGCTTCGAGATCGAGGCCCTTCGCACCCAGACCACCCTCGCCGACGTCATCGAGGACTCCCGCGGCGACCTCGTCTCCGCCCGCACCGAGCGCCGCACCCCCGATGTAGAGGCCGCGATCGAGCGGCTCGACGCCGCCCTCGCCGAGGTCTCGGTGGGCAAGCAGCGCGATCCATTCGCCGACCTTGCGCTCGTGTCTGCCGCAAACGCGGCGCTCGACACCGCCCGTGAACAGGCGGCCCGGCCAGTGATTCCCTTCGAGCAGGTGCAGCACGCGATCTCGGCAGCAGACCACGCGATTGCGGTTGCGTCTGGGGTCATCGACGGCCACCGCGGGTGGATCGGCGCAGACGCTCGCACCCGGCTCTCCGAAGCCAGACGTCACCGCTCAGATATCTCGGACCTGCCTTCGACTGAGGAGACCCGCGAAGAGGCGCTTCGGCTTGCCCACCGAAGCTCGGCTCTCGCAGAGGATGCCCTGAGTCTCGCTCAACGGGACATCGACTCGTCACGGCACAGCAGCGGAGGTGGCGGAGGCGACTGGGGCGGTCGTGGCGGAAATTCTGGCGGCGCAGGGAGCGTGCTCGGACCGATAATCGGCGGCGTCATTCTCGGCGGGCTGCTCGACGACATCTTCGACTAGGCCGCGGGTTTCGATCCGCTGCGCGCTCACGACCTCATGGCGCCATCGGGCACCGTTTGGCAGGTTTCGACGAAAGAAACGCGAACCCGTTGGAGGTGTTCTTACGCGAACTGAATATCTTGCGCGCTAGGCTGATCTCGTGACCCAAGAGAACACTCAGACTCCAGAGTCCCTCGCAACCACGGCCGGTCGAATCGCCGACCACCGCCGCAAGTACCAGGAGGCGGTTGGAGACCGCGACGCTGCGGCTGCCGAGAAGCAGCACCCGCGCGGAAAGATGACCGCGCGCGAGCGTATTTCGAGCCTGCTCGATCCCGGCTCGTTCGTCGAGTTTGACAAGTACGTAAAGCACCGGGCGACAGCGTTCGGAATGGATAAGCACCACCCCTTCGGCGACTCGGTGGTTACGGGTGCCGGAACGATCCACGGCCGTCAAGTCGTCGTGTATTCGCAAGATTTCACCGCTTTCGGAGGCTCACTCGGTGAGGCAGCCGGTGAGAAAATCGTGAAGGCAATGGACTTCGCGCTCAAGACCGGTGCACCGATTATCGGCATGCTCGACTCTGGCGGCGCTCGCATTCAAGAGGGCGTGTTTTCGCTCTCGCAGTACGCAAAGATCTTCAAGCGCAACACGATGTCTTCTGGGGTCATTCCGCAGATTTCAATCGTCATGGGTCCGTCGGCCGGTGGTGCCGTGTACTCGCCCGCACTCACCGACTTCGTCATTATGGTCGACAAGACGAGCAACATGTTCGTCACTGGCCCCGACGTCATTAAGACGGTCACGGGCGAAGAGGTGGGCTTCGAGGAGCTCGGCGGCGCTCTGACGCACAACAAGACGAGTGGTGTCTCGCACTACCTCGCAAGCGATGAGCTCGACGCGCTCGATTACGCGCGCACACTCATTAGCTTCCTCCCCGACAACAATCTTGCCGAAGCTCCGGTGTACGACAGTGACACCGTGTACGAGATCACCGAGGCGGATCGGGCGCTCAACACGATTATCCCCGACAGCGCGAATCAGCCTTATGACATGAAAACTGTCATCGAAGCGATCCTTGACGGCGGCGACTTCCTTGAAGTCCAACCACTGTTCGCCCCGAACATTCTCATCGGCTTTGGTCGCGTCGAGGGCCGAACCGTCGGCATCGTCGCGAACCAGCCAAACCAGATGGCCGGCACACTGAACATCAATGCGAGCGAGAAGGCCGCGCGCTTCGTGCGGTTCTGCGATGCGTTCTCGATCCCTATTCTCACACTCGTTGACGTGCCGGGGTTCCTACCCGGCACCGACCAGGAGTACCAGGGCATCATTCGTCGAGGCGCGAAGCTGCTGTACGCCTACGCCGAGGCAACGGTTCCGCTTGTAACCATCATCACGCGCAAGGCATATGGTGGCGCGTACATCGTGATGGCGTCGAAAGAGATGGGTGCCGACTTCAACATCGCCTGGCCAACCGCTGAAATCGCGGTCATGGGCGGCGCCGGTGCGGTGAACATTCTGTACCGCAAGGAACTCGCCGCAGCCGAGGCGGCGGGGGAAGACGTCGAAGCGCTGCGCGCGAAGCTCACGGCCCAGTACACGGCCGACGTGACGTCACCGTTCTTGGCGGCCGAGCGCGGCGAGATCGATAATGTGCTCGAACCTGCGGGTACCCGTCTCGCGGTCATCAAGGCGCTTCGCGGCCTGCGCGGAAAACGTCAAGAAGGTCCCGCCAAGAAGCACGGAAACATCCCGCTATGAGCGAGATCTCCACTGTCGACGATGCGTCAGAGCTCCCGCCCGACGCACTCAAACGGGACGCGCTCAAGCGTGAAGAGCTTGGCGAAGTCTCTGACGCGCTCACTGGCGACGACATCCATTTCGTCACGCGCAAGGTGAGCGATGATGAGCGTGGCGCGGTCGTCGCCGTACTCACTGCGGCACGGGCAGAAGAGACGAGGCGCGTGAAGCGCATCGCTCGCAAGGATCGCGAGCCGTGGGCGCGTTCGCAGCGCGTGCCCGATCGCATCATTGATCTGCTCACGTGAGCCGGCATTCATGCGGGTTTTTTGCGCTCGCGCAGGAGCAATTTTCAGAAACCTCCCGCATGAGCGCAGAATTCCTGTCCAGGTACAAACATCCTGCGTGAGTGCAGGCGCAGAAGCCGCGGGCCGGGTGTGGGATGTGGATCAGCGCCCGCTCACCGGCCGAGCGCTCGAAGGGCAAGCCAAGCCGACGCGCGGTCGTCGGGTCGATCCATCGACAGGCCCGTGAGCGCTTCAATGCGCCGAAGTCTCGACGCGAGCGTTTGCCGATGGATTCCGAGCTTCGCAGCGCTCGAGCGGTGCGCCCCGTGCGAGAGCAGGAACACGTGCAGTGTTTCGGTGAGTTCGCCGTGATGACCGTGCTCGTCGCGAAGCCCATCAAGTACTCCCGCGAGCTGCCCGGCGGGTTCGCCAGCGAGTCGTGCCAGCACGAACTCGACCGTTGGCAGATCCGCGTATCGCATGACAGTTCGCCCGTCGGTGAGCGCTGACTCGAGCGCCTGCTTCGCCTGAATCATACTGCGCCCCAGATTGTCGGCCGGCGCTGTCAGCCCGAGCCCCAACCCGAGGTGCCCAGTCGCCGTAGTCACCGCCGTCGTAACCCGCGACGCGAGTTCATCGACCATGTGGTCGGGAACGAATCCGTACACGCGACCCGGTTCGCCCTTGTACACGTGCTCCTCGCCGAGCTCGTCAAGCCAACGGGAGAGGTAGCGCTCGAGGTCGATCGTGCGACTTTTTGAGCCAAGCGCGAATGCTGTGAGGCTGGTTTCGTGTACTCCCCAGCGTCGTAGCAGGGCCGTTGCGTCCGATCCACCGCCTAAGAGCATCGCGAGCAACGCTTCTCGCCCGAGCCGCTCAGTCACCGAGGGGTCGCGCGTGCGCAATACGAGGTCGAAGAGGGCCGCCGCCTGCGAGGCGAGGTCGCGGTTGCGGCTCGTCACGCTCGAGCGCGAGGCGATCACCAGGTACCCGGTGAGGTCTCGGTCAGAACCCACTTGGTGCGTTTGCAGCCCCGGATGCCGCACGCGCACCGGGCGCCCGAGAGCGACCGCAACTGCGTCCTCAATGTGGAGCCTGCCGGCACCTGCACTCGTGATGAGCTGGCCGTGCGCATCGAGGAGCACCGCCCACCCGTCGATTCGATGAGCGAGCTCCGCAATCACCGCGGTTGCACCACCTCGGCGTGCAACCTGAGTGAGCACTTTCGTCCCGGCCGTGATGAGCCGGTCTGACGCGGCCTGCACCTCGGCAAGCAACGACGAAAGCTTCGCTTCGAGGGTCTCTCCCGACGCCTCGGTTCCGAGAATCGCGGTCATGCTGTGCTCTGCGAGCAGTTCCCTGAGATGCGGATCGTCATGCTCACTCACAAACACTGCCTGCGCCATGACGGCCGCGGCCTCTCTCAGCGTCAATCTGTCACGCAGCTCGTCGACTGTACCGGTGACGAGTGTCACAAACACCGGGCTTCCCACCACGACGTACTCACTGAGTTTCGAGGCCCCATCCACCGGGGTGCGCCCGGGAAATCGGTGCGACACGAGCGATCCCCCCACGTGTCGAACGACTGCGTCGAGATCTACTGCCATACACCCGAGTGTACCGACTGCTGATATGCAGTGAGAGAAATCATCATTATGCACAGTGACAACGCCGATTGATTTTTCTACTATCGCTTCAGTAGCCATTCAAACGGCACGGTGCCCCTTCAATCGGCACAGTGCTTTCAAACGGCGCAGAGTCTTTCGCGCGGCATCCCGCTGCGTGCCAGTCAACGGAGAGGAAGCACATGAAAGCAATCATCTTTCGAGAGCCAGGCGTACCTGTAGAGGTTGCCGATGTTGAACTTGCGGCGCCCAAGGCGGGCGAGGTGCGAGTGAAGATTGCGGCCGCAGGAGTCTGCCACTCAGACCTGCACGTCAAGCGCGGAGAGTGGGATGCGCCCGCCCCGATGGTCATGGGACACGAGGGGTCAGGCGTCATCACTGCACTCGGCGACGGCGTCACATCGCTCGCGGTCGGCGATCACGTGGTACTCAGCTGGGTGCCCCCGTGTGGCGAATGCCGGTACTGCCTGCAGGGCCACGAAGCACGCTGCCAGAAGGTCGCGACCGTCGTCGCGCCAAAGGGTGTGCTGTTTGACGGCACATCGCGACTAAGCAGCGAGGGAGAGTCGATCCACCACTACCTCGGCGTCTCATCGTTCGCCGAGGAGGTCGTCGTGCCCGCCTCGGGCGCAATCAAGGTGCGCGACGACGCGCCGCTCGATGTCATCGCGGTCGTGGGTTGCGCCGTTGCCACGGGCGTCGGCGCGGTCATGAACACCGCCGCCGTGGAGCCAGGCTCGACGGTCGCGGTCATCGGCTGCGGAGGTGTGGGCCTGAACGTCGTGCAGGGCGCGAAGCTCGCGGGCGCAGAGCGGATCGTCGCCATCGACGTGGTTCCTGAGAAGACCGACATGGCTTTGCAGTTCGGAGCAACCGACCGCATCGATGCGTCGCACGGCGACGCCGTCGAGCAGCTCTTCGCACTCATCCCAGATGGCGTGGATTACGCATTCGACGCGATCGGTCGCACGATCACCACCGAGCAGGCGATCCAGATGCTCGGACTCGGCGGGGCCGCCGTCATCGTCGGTCTCCCCCCGACCGGCGCGAAGGCATCGTTCGAACCACTCGTGCTCGCAGAAGCGGATCAGCGCATCCTGGGCTCGAACTACGGGTCGGTGCGCCCATCGATCGATATCCCCGCACTGGTGGACCGCTACATGGATGGACAGCTCAAACTCGATCCGCTCATCTCGGGCCGCCGTCCGCTCGACGAGGCAGCCGAAGCCCTCGACGACCTCGAAGCCGGAGGCGTGCTCCGCACCCTCCTCATTCCGTAACCAGCACTTCCCACTCGAAGGAGAGTTTCATGTCCCACACCACAACCCCAAAGGCCGATGCCGGTCTTCGAGAAGGGGTGATGTCTGGCCCCGAACTCGCGGCCCAGGCCATCGCCTCGATCGCACCGAGCGCGGTCATCGCGTTCACCGCCGCGGCAATCTTCCTCGGCGCTGGCAATGGCACCATGTACGCGTTCGTGCTCGCAACCATCGTCATTCTCTGCGTCGGCTACATCGTGTCGGTGTTCGCCCGCAAGCACGCATCTGCCGGATCGCTCTACACCTACGTTGCTCAGGGACTTGGCCCGGCCGGCGCGTTCGCAGCGGGTGTCGCCCTGCTCATCGGCTCGTGGGGCATCGCGGCTGGATCACTCGGTGGTGCTGTGTCGTACGTCTCTGATCTGCTGCAGATCTTCGGCATTCCAGCAAGCGGCACCGTATGGCTCGTTGTACTCACTGTGCTCATCGGCAGCCTCGCCACGTTCTTCACCATCCGTGGAATCCGCATCTCGGCTCGCGTCTCGCTCGTTCTCGAGCTCGTCTCAGTGTTCATTATCGTGGTGCTGCTCGTGTCGTCGCTCGTGTGGCTCGGCCCCGACGCATGGGATCCCCGTCAGTTCTCGTTCGAAGGCGTTCCGTTCCAGGGTGTCGCCGTTGGTATGGTGCTCGGTATTCTCGGTTTCGTTGGCTTCTCGTCAGCTGACGCTCTTGGCCGCGAGGCGAAGAACCCGAAGACCGCGATCCCCCGCGCGATCATGTGGAGCGCAGTCACCGTCGGCGTGCTCTACGTCTTCGCCGCGTACACTCAGATCGCGGTGCTCGGTGACGAACTCGGCGAGGTCGCGAGCCCGCTTCAGGCCATCAATGAGCGGATCGGCATGCCCGTGTGGTTCGCCCCGATCCTCGTGTTCGGTGTTGCCGCATCGTTCTTCGCTGTGGTTGTGGCTCCTCTCAACGTGGTCGGCCGCATCGTCTACGTGATGGGCAAGGAAGGCATGGTGCCCGAGCGCTTCGGTCGCACCCACGAGACTCACCTCACGCCGCACCGCGTGCTGCTCGTCGCTGGCCCCGCTGCGATCATCCTCGACGTGATTCTGCTCATCGGCGGCACGCACCCGATGGACATCGTCGTGTGGGTCGACACCTACGGCACGTATGGCTACATGGTCGCGTACGCACTCGTCGCCATCGCTGGCGTGATTTACACGACCCGCGCCGGCATGAAGAACACGCTGGTGAAGGTCTGCGCGACCGTCGCCGTCGTCGCAATGGCGTACGTGTTCTTCGCGAACGTGTGGCCGGTGCCCGCGTTCCCGCTGAACGTTATTGTGTACCTCTTCATCGCCTCGATGCTCGGTGCGTTTAGCCGGTACTGGTACATCAAGGCGAAGCGCCCGCAGGTGCTCGAGCGGGTCGGCAAGACCCACATCGAAGAGCTCGCCGGAATCGGCTAGCCTGCCCGGTGTGTTTGAGGGCCCGATCCATCTGTTTTTAGTGTGGATCGGGCCCTCTCTTCATATTGCCCGAGCAAGCGCAGCGCGAGCTGCTTCGACCACCTCGTCGTCGACGCGGTACTGGTGCTCCGAACCAGGGAAGGTCCGCGAACGCACCTCGGAGGAATACGCCTCGACCGCATCGTGCAGGGCGTCACCTACCTGCCCGAACTGTTTCACAAACTTCGCGGTCTTGCCCTCGGTGATGCCAGCAAGGTCGTGCAACACAAGCACCTGACCGTCTGCGGGCCCGGCACCAATTCCGATGACAGGAATACGAAGCTCGGGCACGAACACCTCGGTGATCCTCGTCGGCACGGCCTCGACAACGAGAGCAACCGCCCCCGCTTCTTCAACGGCGAGCGCCTCAACTACCGCGCGCTCGGCCGTCTCAGCGGTGCGGCCCTGTGCTCGTAACCCGCCGAGCGCGGTCGCGGTCTGCGGAGTGAGACCAATGTGCCCAACGACAGGAATTCCCGCAGCGGTGATTGCGCGAATCCGGCTCAGACGCTCGGGGCCTGCACCTTCAATCTTCACCGCGTCGGCTCCCGCTTCCTTAACAAAGCGGATCGCAGTTTCGACCGCCTGCGCGTCTGAAACCTCGGTCGATCCGAACGGCACATCGCACACGACCAACGCGCGGCTCACTCCCCTGCGCACGGCCCCTGCCAGCATGAGCATCTCATCGGTTGTCACCGAGACCGTTGAGCTATGCCCGAGCACAACCTGCGCGCCCGAATCACCGACGAGCACGAGATCGACGCCCGCCCGATCCACAATGCGGGCCGATGGATAATCGTAGGCGGTGACCATCACCAGTTGCTCATTCTGCGCCTTCATTTCGGCAAGACGCAGCATGGTAAGTGGGGCACTAGACACGGGAGACACCCTTCGGGTCGAAGTGATTTGCCAAGCACGACACTGGGCAGCTTACGTCCCCAGGTTACCGCGCGAGTCAAATTTGCGAGGTGTTACCCCGTCCTGGGAGCTGCACATTGTCGATGAGCCGCACCTCACCAACCCGCGCCGCAAGCGCGAAAAGAGTCGCCTGACGGGTGCTCGTCACGGGTACGAGGGTTTCGGGATCGACAAACGCCAGATACTCAGGCTCGATCTGTTCGGCTGCAAGAATGTCTGCCGCAAGTTCGTGCAGTCGTGCCGGATCGGACTCTCCGGCCTCGGCCGCAGCTGCAACTCTCGTGAGTGCACGGGGAATGGCGAGCGCACGCTCGCGATCCGCAGCGCTCAACCGCACATTCCGGCTCGAGCGCGCAAGCCCATCGGCGTCGCGTGAGGTCGGGCACACGACGATGCGGGTGGGGATCCCGAGATCTGCGACCATGCGTCCCACGACGATGACCTGCTGGGCATCCTTTGCTCCGAAATACGCGGTGTCGGCGCGCGCGGCGAGCAGTAGCTTTGCAACAATCGTCGCAACCCCGTCGAAGTGTGAGGCTCCGCGGGTCGCGCCCTCGAGGGTTTCCGTGATGGTGCCCGTCACACTCACGGTGGTCGCAAACCCATCGGGATACATTTCAGAGGCCTGGGGAGCAAACACGATGTCGGCACCGGCCTCTGCAGCGAGCTCGGCGTCACGCTCTTCGGTACGGGGGTAGGCCTCGAGGTCTGCGGGCTCATTGAATTGGGTGGGGTTCACGAAGATCGAGACGACGACCACGGCGTTATCCGCGCGAGCCGCGCGCACGAGCGAGAGGTGCCCCTCGTGAAGCGCTCCCATGGTCGGAACAATGCCGACCCTGCCGGTGGACTCAGGCGAGTCGGCGGTACCAGTGGAACCTGTGGGTCTCCCCAGCACCTCGCGGATCGCAGCCCGAAGCTCTGCGACTGTGCGTACCACCCTCATGCGACTCCCCCGTGATTGTTTGACTTTGACGCCAGTTCTCGCGTCGCTGCGGCGAGCGCGTCGAAGAGTTGCACCTGGTCAGGGAGTCGCTCAGCAACCGCGGCGCGCTGCCGCGCCACAGTGTCCTCATCGCCCCGCACAATTGGCCCCGTGAGCGCATCCTCGGCGCCATGCAGCGCCCAATTCTCTACAGCAGCGCGAACAAGCGGCACCAGCGCCTCGCGATCCACCCCCGCACTTGCCGCTAGCCGCTCGGCAAACCCCTCAAGCGTGACAAGAAAATTCGATGCGACCGACGCTGCAGCGTGGTAGGCAGCGCGATCCGCATCGCGAACCTGGAACGCAGTCATACCGAGCGCCCCCGCCAGGTGCCGCGCGGTCGCGAGCGCACGCTCGGTACCACCGTCGATTGCCGCGAACCCGCCGGTGAAATCGTGTCCCGCACCGGCGACAGTGGTGAGTGGGTGCAGGCCGAACGACTCGTGCGGTGCGAGCGGCGAGAGACCGGTCGCACCGGAGAGATGCCCGATGAGCCGACCCGGAACGATGAGACTCGCTGCCTCAGCAATCGCCGAGTCGGGAACGGCGAGCAGCACGACGTCGGCGTCTTCACCTGTGGATCCACGCCCCACCGGCCCGAGGGCCTCGACACCAGCGGCGCGCAACGCACCAACTATGGCCGACCCCATGCGACCCGCACCAACTACGAGCACACGCCCAATTTCAGGCCCTCGCCGCGGTGCAGTTGACATGCGCACAAGAATAGCCCGAGTGCGCCGCTCACCCCGAATCGCACGTGTGACGATTATGGTTGGATTATGTCTCGTACCGCCGCCGAAGCCAAGGAAGAGCTCAGGCAACTGCTCGACCGCGGCGTCGACCTCGATTTCATTCCCCAAGGCCCGCCGACAAACCTGCAGTCACGCAGATCGGCCGTTCTCATTCTGTTCGGAACTCTCGACCGCGTGCCGGCAGTCACTGCCGACAGATCCGTACCCCCGGAGCTTGACGTGCTGCTCATGCGCCGCGCAGACACACTGCGGCATCACGCGGGCCAGATTTCTTTTCCGGGCGGTGGCGTCGAACCGCAAGACGACGGCCCGGTCGCGACCGCGCTGCGTGAGGCGAACGAGGAGACCGGGCTCGACCCTGCGGGCGTCGAGGTGCTCGGTCTGCTGCCTGAGGTGAACGTCACCGTGAGCAACAACCTCGTGACCCCGGTTGTCGGGTGGTGGACAAAGCCAACAGAAGTTGAAGCCGACCGACGCGAATCGGTGGACGTATTCCGCGTGCCGATCGCTGAAATGCTCGATCCGGCGGCCCGCGGCACCTCGGTCATCACACGCGGTGGATCGACGTTCCGTGGTAAAGCGTTCATACTTCGGCAGGGTCACGTGGTGTGGGGCCTCACTGGAATTTTGCTCGCGAACATCTACGACCAGGTCGGGTGGGAGTTGCCGTGGGACAAGACCCGCGAGATCCACGTGCGAGGCTAGCGCCTTGAAAGCGTACGATTAGTGCCTTAGTGTGGAAAACTCGAGGCCGCTATAGCTTCGGGACAATCGATCTGCCCCGAGGCTCCTCGGAAGCCGGATCTGCTTGGGGGAGCTTGATGATCTCGATCATGAACCCGAGTTCCTCTTCAGTATCGAAGTACATGTAACCGCCGTCGCCGTCGACTCCGAACCCGTACCCTGTCTGGATTTCTCGATAGCCGAGCGTTTGCAGCCGCTCCGAAGTTTCCTCGAGCGAGTCGACGAAGTAACCGAAGTGGTGCAGTCCATGCCCGCGTCTCTCGATCCACTCCTCGTAGATGCTCGGACCTTCAATCGATTGCACCAGTTCGATCTCGGGGGTGCCCCCCATCAGAATCGCGATTCGGATCGAATACGCACCGAGCGCATCACGGTACGACATGCGAGTAAGTGTCTGCGGGTTGTAGCTGTAGAACTTCCACCGATCGGCACCGCCGAAGAGCATGCTCCACTGATCCGCTGCAGCAGCCAGATCAGGCACGAGATATGCGACCTGATCTGGCTTGCCGAGCGGGCCGAACAGAATCTCAGGGTACGGCTTCTGCATTGGTCATCCCTCCGTCAACCAGCATAGAAGCACCGTGCACGTAGGCCGAAAGTGGACTGGCAAGGAATACAGCCACGTTGGCGACCTCCTCGGGCGTGCCGAAGCGACCGAGCGGGATGCTCTTTCTCGTCGCGTCATCCGTCATATCGAGATCGTGTGTCGTCATCAGTGTGCGGATCACCCCGGGATTCAACGTGTTCACGCGAATTCCGTGCTTGCCGAGTCGCCCGGCGAGGGCGTAGGTCATCGACTGAACTGCACCTTTCGTCGCGGTGTAGACCGGCAGGTCGCCCGTACCGCGCAGGGCAGTAACGGAGGAGAGATTGATCACCGACCCAGAGACTTTGCGATGGATCATGGAACGGGCCGCGAACTGGGTGCCGAAGAGAACACTTCGCACATTGACCTCGTAGGCGAGGTCAAACTCTTCAGGAGTCACCTCGAGTGCGTCCGAGGTGGGGAGGATGCCGGCGTTGTTCACCATGACCGTCACTCCACCGAACCGTTCTGCTTCCTCCACCGCCCGTTGGATACCGGTAACACTGCTCACATCTGTTTCGATGAAGGTATGGGCCACACCGAGTTTCTCGAGCAGATCATTTGTCGTCTGCCCACCCTCTCGCGGCTGCTCCTGTCGATCGGCGACCACCACGGCTTTCGCCCCGTGTTCGGCAAGAGCGATCGCAATCGCCCGCCCGTTCCCGCTCGCACCTCCAGTGACAACGGCTACTTCATTCTCGACGAGCTTCACGCTGAGCCGACCACCGCGATCACGGCCCCGACGGGCACCACATCGCCCACAGCCACGCGAATCTCCAAGACGATGCCCGCGTATGGAGATTCGAGCTCGGTCTCCACCTTGTCAGTCTCAATGCTCGCGATCGGATCACCGATCTGTACGCTGCTACCCACCTCGACCAGAATCTCGGAAATGTCTGCC
Organism: Leucobacter denitrificans; assembly: GCA_040393365.1. Classification (GTDB taxonomy): domain Bacteria; phylum Actinomycetota; class Actinomycetes; order Actinomycetales; family Microbacteriaceae; genus Leucobacter; species Leucobacter denitrificans_A. Next base: position 17,259 of record JBEBUJ010000005.1, on the reverse strand, counting down.
TCCTGCATCGTGGTGCCCCACTTAGGAAGTTTGATCTCTTGAGTCTCACTCATCACGATTGTCCTTTCATCACGCTCAGAACGGCGTTCTCTATATCGATAGGCTTCACCACGACCTCTTCCTCCAGCACCGGCGAGAACGGCATGGGGATATCGCGCATCGCGACACGACGGGGCGCGGCACGCAACCGGTCGTGCATCTGCTCCGCGACGGACGCAGCGATCTCAGAAGCAAGCGAACACGTTATGCGGGCGTTGTCGCACACCACGAGCCGACCAGTCTTCTCCACCGATGCGAACACCGTCTCGAGGTCAAGCGGTGCCAGAGTGCGAGGATCGACCACTTCGATGGAGATACCGTGTTCGGTCTCGAACCGCTCGGCAATCTCCAGGGCGTAACCGACGAGTACGCCGACGGCGACAACGGTGACGTCAGCACCCTCGCGCTTCACCTCGGCTTTCCCGAGTGGGATCTCGTAGGGGTCCTCGCCGATGTCGCCCTTCACTCCTGCGAGCATGCCGTCCTGCAAGAAGATCACAGGATTCGGATCGCGGATCGCTGCGAGCATCAGACCTTTGGCGTCGTGCGGGCTCGAGGGCATCACCACCTTGAGCCCCGCCATATTCATCAACTGAGGGTGTGGTGCCTCGGAATGCTGAGCGGCGGCGCCCCCGCTCGGGCCGGTGTTCGCGAAGATGGTCAGCGGAAGCTCGACCTGGCCGCCCGACATGTACCGCAGTTTCGCAGCCTGGTTCGCTATTTGATCCATCGCGACGTAGGCGAACGAGGAGTACATGAGGTCTATGACGGGTCGAGCCCCTACAGCGGCCGCGCCAACAGCAGCACCGACGAAACCCGCCTCCGAGATAGGAGTGTTGATGATGCGCTCGGAACCGAACTCGCGCACGAGCTTGCTGGTTGCACCAATGACCCCGCGATCCACGTCTTCACCAATGATGACTACCGTCTCATCTTCACGAAGAGCGGCCGCAAGTCCCTCCCTCATCGCGGCCATAAAATATTGAGGCTTTCCAACAGCGCTCATGAAGCAACTCCTTCTCGTTCAGCGAACAGCCCATCGAACGCCGTACTTCTTTCGGGATAGGGGCTCTCCAAGGCGAACGCCAACGCATCCTCGACCGCCTGCTGCTCTTCATCGAGAATTGCATCGAGCTGTTCCCTCGTCGCACTCCGTTCTTCGCACAGCACGTTCGCGAACGCCTGAATCGGCTCTCGTTCCCGCCAATGTTGCTGTTCTTCAGCTGGACGATATTTGCCCGCGAAGGCCTCTTCGCCGAGGTTGTGTCCGCTCCAGCGGTAAGTTCTCGCTTCGATGAGGGTGGGTCCTTCGCCGCGGCGCGCACGCGTTACTGCTTCGCGTGCAACCTCGTGCACCGCCCTCACATCGTTGCCGTCGACCTCGTAGCCGGGGATGCCGAGAGGGACTCCTCGCTGGTGGATGCTTCCCGCGGTGAGTTGGTCGTGCCGGGTCCACTCGCTGTAGAGATTGTTCTCGCACACGAACACAACCGGGAGGTTCCATACCGCGGCAAGATTCATCGATTCGAGCAGCACCCCTTGATTCGAGGCACCATCTCCGAAGAAGGCCACGCTTACTGTGTCGTGACCAAGCAGCCTGCCGCCCCAAGCAGCCCCGGTCGCAATCGGGATACCACCTCCAACGATACCGTTCGTACCTATGATGCCGAGACTGAAGTCCACGGTGTGCATCGAGCCACCGAACCCTCGGCAGGTGCCCGTAGCCTTTCCGAAGAGCTCGGCCATCATGCCGCGGATGTCGGCGCCCTTCGCGATGAGGTGACCGTGCCCGCGATGCGTCGAGGTGATCTTGTCATCGATGGTGAGCGCTTCGCAGACTCCGACCGCTACCGCCTCTTCGCCGCTATACAGGTGCACGAAACCGGGAAGCTCGCCGCGCCTGAACAGTTCGTCGAGCTTCTGCTCGAAAGCCCTGATTCGTACCATTTTGCGATACGCTCTGAGCGACTTCTCTGGGGTCATTGCAGACTCTCCTTCTTCTGGCTCTCGAAGCACTTACTTCCCCTGGAACATGTCGACGGCTCCGCGATACCCGCCGAGGCCTCTCGCAATGTAGAGCGGATAGGAGACGACCACGAAAACGAGACCCGCGATGATCGTCGTGGGAATCGATGCCGTCAACACGGTGAACAGTGTTCGAGTTTCGAGGGTGATTGGGTTGTAGAGGTACATGAAAAACATCACGCCTACAACCAATGAGACGAGCGCCGCGACGTTGATTCCGCCATGGAACTTGTACGAACTCCGATGAATCGGCTTGAAAAGCTCAGGGAGATCCACTACCTGCTTGCGCAGGATGAAGTAGTCTGCGGCGATCACGCCGCAGAGCGAGGCGAGCACACCTCCGCTGAGTGTCACGAACACCTGGAACTGATCGACCATGAAACTTGGGAAGAACGAGAGGATCATCGTGCACACCACATAAGCCCCGGTAATGACCGGCCACGAGAGCCTCTCGAGCCACTTTCCACCCGACTGCTTGATCGCGAGTACCGTGGGATAGGCAGCCGAGGCGACACTCGTGATATTTGCAAACGCCACAAATGCGAGCACGAGCGCACCGACGACGGGGCCGCCGAGAGGCACCATCCATGCTGGCGGATCGGGATCCCCGAGTACGAGCGCCGCGACAAGACCGACCGTACCGGCGAGCATTGAGCCGAAAAGCAAGCCACCATAGGCTCCCCAGATCGCAACACGCGGCTTCTTCGTGAGACGGCCAAACGATCCGAGCGTCTGCCACCAGGCAATCCCAGCTCCAACGTTGAACTCTATCGCCATGGCGAAGCTCAGTCTCGGATCCTCGAACGGGGCGATAGGGGAAGCATTCATGAGCTCAGGCATCGAAGTGTGTTGCGCCAGGACAATGATCATCAGCACCGTGACGACCACGAGTCCGGGTGCGATATAGGTGTTGAGCTTGCCGATGAGCTTCGGGCCCCGAGACACTGCAAGCCAGGCTATGAACAGGGCGACCAGCGATGCAATAGTGACGGCGAGCCCGTTGAGCTCGAAATCGGTGCCGACTACCTGGTTCGATACCTGAACGTACGCTCGCCCGACGAGCAGGCCGAGAATTGAGTGCCAGCCCACACCAACGATAAAGACGATCCCGAAAACCACGATCGCTACGCCGACCTTGCCGAGTGTACTGCGCAGCATCGTGAAGTGATCGACGCCGAACCTCTGGGTCATGATGGGACCGCCGAGCAGCATAATCGCCCCACCGATGACGTTGCCAATAAGCATCGCCGCAATGCCCTCGACGAAACCGACCATCAGCGCGGTTGCACCGCCGATGAGGAACGCCCATGTCGCGATTGCGAGGCTGATGTTCAACCAGGTGAAATCCCAGCCGCCCCAGAGCCGCTCTTTCGCGAGAACGGGGAGCGACCCAAAGGCGGCTTCGCGCTTGATCTCGCTTTCGACTTTCGTCTGCCCGTTCGTCATGACATCACCGCCATCACAATGCCAACTCCGCAGATTGCGGCGGTCACGGCGACAAACAGCATAAAATCCGCGACCGTCACTTTGTTATGCAGCGCGGCTCCCGCTTCATCGCGCCGAAGCTCACCCATGCGTTCGTTGAACTCGTCTTCGAGCTCACCGAGTTCCGTAAGTTCAGTCATCGTTGAACCGCCTCACTTTCCCTGTCCTGTGTTCCATCCTCTGCTGGTGCTTCGCGACCAGCTGTGCGCGAGTTCGGAAGCCCGATCACCCCGGCCTGTTGTGGGCATCAGGTATCGAGCATGTTTCCTTGATCGTCAGCGGAAGCAACTGTAGTGACCGTGCCGCCGGATCGAGCAATTCTCTGAGTAGCAAATAGTCTTATTCTGAGCAGCAAGACAGATATAGTGTCAATCTAGACGCCAGAATATTGCCATAATCAAAACAATCCATGGCTAGAATCTCTTTTCTGCACAACTCTTGATCAAGAAAGGTGCTGGGGCATGTCTTTCCACCTCGACCCGCGCATCTATTCCGAACTCCGCGAGAACGGCCGCATAAGTTACGCAGATCTCGCTCGACGAACACGGATCCCGCGAGCAACGGTGAGCCACCAGGTTCAAGAGGCGATCCGTCACAATCAGATAAAAATAGTCGCTTCCGTGAATCCCAATCTGCTGGGCTACTCGACCACACTCCACCTCGGGGTGCGGATGAGCGGCTCGACTGAGAATCTGGTCGAGGCGCTCACGGAGACTCCCGCAGCGGTCTTCGTCTCGCAGACCTCCGGGGTCTACGATCTCATCGTCGAACTCAGAGGCAAATCCCGCACGCTGCTTCGAAGCCTCTCTTCATCCATCAGATCGCAACCTGGGGTGAAGGAGGTCATCACCGTGAGCTATGAGCATATCTTCAAGAGCTCAGTCCCTGTGCCCACTGGCGGAAGCCGTCTCGCAGACATCGATTCCAAGGACCGAAGTCTCATCTTCCTGCTCCACCAAAATGGACGGCAGAGTCTAGAGATGCTCGCGAAGCAAACGGGGATGACCCCGGGACGCGTACGCAGTCGGGTGAGTCGACTCGTCGAATCCCAGGTGCTCTCGATTCGGGCATACTACACGCGCTCTCCTGAGCACACCGAGCACATGGTCGGCCTAGGAATCTGGAGTGCATCCGACAGGCTTATACGCGAACTGCATGCGCACCCGAACATAGATTTCGCTGCCACAACGCTCGGTAAGTACGACTTCATTTGCTCCCTCACGACACGAAATGCTGCCGAAGCCGCTCGATGTCTCGATGAGATCAGAGCGCTGCCTGATGTCACGGCGATCGAGAGCTGGTCACACCTCGTCGTCCTTCGCGACCGCGACGATGTTTCGGGGAGCAACCTGCAACCGCTGTCTGCGTAAGCTGCGCCCTACTGCGCAGTCAGCCCGCCGTCGACCATATGCAAACTTCCGGTGATGAACGACGCCGCGTCGCTTGCCAGGAACACGACGAGCGGCGCGATCTCCTCCGCCACGGCCAGTCTGCCCAGAGGGACTTTGGCGGTCAACTCCGCAATCGAATCTTCCGACTCGCTCGCGAGAATCGGAGTCATCGTGTATCCGGGACCCACGGCATTCACGCGAACCCCCTGTTGTGCAAGCTCCAGTGCCGCGGTCTTGGTGAGTCCAACGATCGCGTGCTTCGAAGCCACGTAGGCGGCCGATCCCGCTTCACCGACGACGCCAAGAATCGAGGCAAGGTTTACGATCGCACCTCCGTTGCCCATCGCACGCGCCTCTTCCCTCATACCGAGGAAGACGGTCTCGACGTTCACCCGCATCGTACGTTGCCAGTCGCGCGATTCGTATTCCGCCAGAGGCTTCAACTCGCCGGAAATACCGACGTTGTTCACCGCAATCCGAAAGGTGCCCAACTCTTGGGCCATGGCAATCGCCGACCGCATCACATTCTCATCGAGACTGTTACCCACCGCTACGACGGCTACGCCTCCGGCCTCGCTGATGAGGCGCACAGTTTCAGCCGCGCCGCGCGGGTCGATGTCTTGCACGACCACAGCCGCTCCGTTCTCCGCGAGTAATCTCGCGATCTCCCGGCCGATACCCGAACCCGCACCCGTGACCAACGCCGAACGGCCATCAACCTCGTACGTAGCCACTTGGTCCTCCCTCGGAGCCAATTCGATTCCCTGTGGGCACAATCAACATCAGAACCTCAATCGGCATAGTATCCCTTACGCTCCCATAAAGGTCTGGTGCGTCGCCATTGCCTGCTGATCGCTCAGCGATGACACGTAATCGAGAATCGCGCGGGATCGACCCTGACGCCGGAGTGCTGCGTCGCTCGTGTCTCCGAGTAACAACTCTGGGCGCTCGTCCCTCGCCCGAAACGACTCCTCGGTCACTTCTTCGGCCCACTCGATAATGCGGCGCGGCGCGCGGGGCGCGTCTTCCGGATCCGACAGCCAATCATCGAACCCGAGCGCGAGATCGGTAATCACCTTTGCCATGCCACGCTGAGGCAGCGCCAACTCGGGTCGCTCAAGCACGAAGTGCGCGTGCACGAACTTGAGCACCATCACCTCGTGCCACGCCTGGCTATTCAACCTCACGTGTCCGCTGCGAGTGTGCGGTCGTTCCTCGACAACGATGGAGGTGCGCAGGTGCTCGATCCACCGCCTCGTGAACCCTGACATCGCGCGCTCACTGTCAATGCCACCGTCGTACGGCGTCGCGAGCAACCATTCTCCAAGGTCATCGCTCACCCGCTGCACTGCGGCCGCGAAGGCATCACGGTCAGCGATCCAATCGTCTTTCATGTGCAGTCGGCGCCACAGAAGCTCAAGCGAGACGCCCGGAGTTCTCCGCCGCATCTCCAGCGAAGGCGTCTCCTCTTCAGCAAGCTCGCGCGACCCCGCAAGCCAGGTACGAAACTCGGCCGCGACCGCCGCCTGCTGCAGCACGCCCGCCCTCGCAAAGTCATCGAGGTCGTGCACGGCGTAGGCAATGTCATCCGCGAGATCCATCACAGCGCACTCGACTGTTTGCCGGCCCTCTCCGATACCCGGAAATGCGGCGAGCGCCTGCTCCATCGACGCAGTGTCGAGTGCGTAGACAGAGAACTTCTCGGCTCCTCCCACTGGGTCGAGTCCGACGCCGCGAGGCCGCTCAGAGACCGGAATGTCGCTGGCGCTCACGCCGATCCACCTCGCGCGAGTCCACGGATACTTGAGTGTCGCCGCCCGGGTCGCAGAGGTGAGGTTCAGCCCCGGGAAGTCGCGGCCCAGGGTGTCGAGCTGAACGAGAATGCGAAAACTCTGCGCGTTGCCCTCGAATCCTTCTGGGAGTCCGAGCTTCTCGCGAGCGACCCGATCGAGCACTCGCTCACCGAGGTGCCCAAAGGGTGGGTGCCCGAGATCGTGGGCGTGAGCAGCCGCCTGAGCGATCACGGTATCGCAGCCGCCGAGCTTTGCAACGGTCGCTCCGGTCACGTCGTCCTCGCGCAGCTCTCCGCGCACGAACGCTCGGTGCCGTGCCTCGGCGCCAGCAAGATTCGCTGCGATCACGCGCGCGACCGCACTCACCTTGAGCGAGTGCGTGAGCCGGTTGTGCATGACCGGGCCGACGCCCGACTGCGGTACCACCTGAGTGACGTCTGACAGGCGGGCGAAGTACGACGAGAAACGGATCCGCTCGAGGTCAATGCGAAACTCGTCTGCCGCAGACCCGCCGGCTGCTGCCTCAAGCGCGTCTTGCGTAGCCCGCGTCCCGTCAATCTTGAGCGCCGCGTGCTGCGATGACTCCAGTTCAGCGTATGCCCTGGTGGTGCGTTCGGTCATGACTCCATTCAATCACTCGGCATACACTGAAACCATGAGTGGCACGAGCAGCAATCAGACGCGCGCGACGAGCACACAGGCGATTGAACGCGCCACAGGGCGTTCATGGGGCGAGTGGATCGAGCACTTCGAATCTCACAATGCGAAGAAACTCGGCCACCCCGAGATCGCGAAACTCGCACTCGAAGCGATGCCCGCGAATCTCGAAAACCCCGAGTGGTGGGCGCAGGGCACCGCGATCGCCTTCGAACAGCACGCGGGGCTACGGGTGCCGGGCCAATCGTCGACAGGCGACTTTCGAGTGAGCGTGAGCAGAACCCTTCCGGTGGATCGCGAGGGCGCACTCGCTGCCTGGGGCGTGAGGTTCGGGAGCGCCGAATCACACCAGGGCCACACCGTCGAGAATGCGCGCGAGTCGCGAACCGAGAAACGCTCGTTCATCAGATTCTCCCTCGCTGGTGCGGGAAAGGTTGAAGTCGCCGCGACCCCGAAAGACGCATCGAAGACTTCCCTGGCAATTAACCACACAGGTCTCGAAAGCGCAGGTGTCGTGGAGGATTGGCGCGCATACTGGAAGGCATTGCTCACCGAATTGTAGGGGGAGGTGCCACGTGAGAAGGACCCAGAAGATCCTGCTCGCATCGGGCGCGGGTGTCATCGTGCTCGGTGTCATCGTGGCAATCGCTGGTCCGTCTATCTATCGCGACTTCATTGCTCCACCGGCCGCCGAAGCTCCAACTCTCCAAGGCGATCCTTCCCTGACGGATGATACTGAAGTACCGGCCCTCGACAGCCCACTTGAACCTGCGAATGTCGCAGGTTCCTGGGCGATCTCTGAGGGGTCGGTAGCCGGATACCGGGTCAATGAGGTGCTCCGAGGTACAGACGTCACGGTCACCGGTCGTACATCCGAGGTGACCGGTTCGCTTGAGGTGAGCGAGGACGGGCTCACACTCGAATCTGCAGAGTTCACCGTCGATGTCGCGTCGATCGCGACCGATCAGAGTCAGCGCGACGCCTACTTCAGAGACTCAGCGATTCGAGTGGCCGAGCACCCGGAGGCAGGCTTCGTGCTCACCTCCCCGGTGTCAGTCGATGCGCTCCCAAAGGCGGGCGAGATCGTAGAGGTTGAGATCACGGGCGACCTGTCGATCGCTGGGGTGACCAACGCGGTCACGACACTCGTGCAGGTGCGAAGCGATGGATCCACCACCGAACTCGCCGGGTCGATACCCATCACCTTCACCGACTTCGGTATTGAAGCACCGAGCCTCGGGTTTGTGGAAGTTGAAGACAACGGGTTCGTTGAATTTCAGCTCGTCGCTGTGAAGGGTTGAACACGGACCAAACCTAGGCTCCTGCCTGCGGCCCTTCAGCGAGCTCCTGCGCCTCCGGTGAGAGTTTTCGCACGCGGGCACGACGGCGTCTGCGCTCGGGGATCATGCCGCGCATCTCCTCGAGCTTGCCGAAGCACAGCAGGCGATCCTCTGCCTCGAGCACCACGTGCTTGCGGGGGTTCGGGATCACCTGCACGCCCCGATGCAGCGTGAGTACGGTGATGTCGCGATCCCACAGCCCAAGCTCGCCAAGCTGCTTGCCTACCTGCTCCGCACCAGCGTGCATCACGAGTTCAGCAACACCGTACCCGGTCGACACCGAGAGCCTCTGGCGCACGTCAATCTCTGGGAAGTTCACCTGGTTCGCAATGTAGTCGATGATCGCACCGGCTACGTCGAGCCCCGTCGCGGCCTCGATGCCCTGGAGCCCAGGCGACGAGTTGACCTCCATGACGAGCGGCCCCTCATTGCCCTCGAGCATGTCGACGCCCGCAACGCGCAGCCCCATGATCTGTGCCGCGCGCACAGCTGCCTGTTCGTACGAAGAGTCAAGCTGCACGGCCTCCACAGATCCACCGCGGTGCACGTTCGACCGAAACTCGTCGCCCGACGCACTGCGGCGCATCGCTGCGACCACCCGGTCACCTACGACGAGGGCGCGCACGTCGCGGCCGCGGCTCTCTGAAACGAAACGCTGAATGAGCACATTCTGTCTCGTCGAATGCAGCGTCTCAATGATGGCTTCAGCGACCTTCACTTGCGGTGCGAGGATCACTCCGATGCCCTGCGTTCCCTCGAGCAGCTTGATCACCACTGGTGCGCCGCCGACGCTCTCGATCGCGGGGCGAACGTCTGCACGATTACGCACGAATGCGGTCGCTGGCATCGCAATGTTATGACGCAGCAAGATCTGCGTTGCGCGCAGCTTGTCGCGGGAGTTCGTGATGCCGTTCGCGGTGTTTGGCGTATAGACGTCCATCTGCTCGAACTGGCGCACAACAGCGGTGCCGAAATACGTAATCGAGTTGCCAATGCGTGGCAGAACCGCATCGTAGTCGCTGAGCTGTTTGCCGCGATACTGCAGGTCTGGCTCGTCACCCGCAAGGTCGATCGCAAAGCGTAGCGTGTTCAGCACTTTCACTTTGTGACCGCGCTCTGCAGCCGCAGCACGGAGGCGCTGCGTGGAGTATGCCTGCGGGGCGCGCGAGAGAATCGCGAGTTTCAAGTAATTTTCCTGCCAATATAGAAACGTGAACTCCCACTATTCAAGCACTCTCACGGGCTGGCGTGAATGGGTGAGCCTGCCCGATGTCGGGGTGCCGTGGATCAAAGCCAAGATCGACACGGGCGCGCAGACCTCAGCACTGCACGCAGACGACATTGTCGAGTTCGAGCAAGACGGCGTGGCGTGGGTTCGCTTTACCGTGCACCCCTGGCAGGTCGGCACAGAAGACGCAGTGACGGTCGAGTTGCCGATCCACGACCGCCGCACCGTGCGCAGCTCGTCTGGCCACACCCAAGACCGCCTCGTTGTCATGATGAACCTGATGCTCGTCGGCCGCGAGATCCCCGTCGAGGTCACGCTCACCGACCGCGACGAGATGGTGTTTCGCATGCTGATCGGGCGCGAGGCACTGCAGCAAGGTTATGTTGTCGACTCGGGCGCTTCGTATCTGGGTGGCCGCCCGTCTGTCTCGATCCGCCGCCGCAATCAAGGCAAGTAACCAAGGCAAGTAACCAAGGCAGATAGGCACGCGCGCGGGCCCAGTGTGACGGTCTGTTACGCGATTTCGTGACGCCTTGTTACTCAGGGCATCGCGCATCCGGGCGCTTGAGAGCATGATGGGCACATGTCCGACTGTCCCGCTCCAAAGCTCTCCACCACCGACGCGAGCGGTGTGCCGTTCACCGCCCTTGCCCCAGCGCTACTGCGCGAGCAGCGCACGAGCATCAAGTGGACGCGGTTTCCCGCAGACGTGCTGCCGCTGTTCGTCGCCGAGATGGATTTCACCGTTGCTCCCGCGATCAAACGCGCGCTCATCGAGCGGATCGAGCACTCCGACACCGGCTACCTCGAAGGTGCGGGCGATCTCGCTGTTGCATTCTCTGAGTTCGCGCGCGACCGCTGGGACTGGCAGGTGCCCCACGAGCACGTGCGTCTCGCCACCGATGTCGCGACGGGGGTCGTCGAGTCGCTGCGCGTCTGGCTCCAGGCGCACGGCTATCAGTCAGGGGCGGATCGCGCTCCCCGCCTCGCACTTCCCGTGCCCGTCTACCCGGGGTTCTTTGAAATGCTCGAAGAGGTCCCCTTCGAGGTCGTGGAGCTTCCGCTCGCGGGTGCAGCAGACGCTCCGGGCGAGGGCGGATCCGTACGCCTCGACCTCGCGGCGATCGAGCGCGAGTTCACGAGTGAACGGGGTATCGACGCGTTCCTCCTGTGTAACCCTCACAACCCGCACGGGCTCGTGCACACCCGGGCAGAGCTTGAGCAACTCGCGCGGCTCGCCGCGCAGTACGAGGTGTTTGTTGTCTCTGACGAGATTCACGCCCCGCTCACGCACGCGGGTAAAACCTTCATCCCGTTCGCGCCGCTCGCAGCCAAGGCGGGGGCCCTGTCTGTTACGACCACCTCTGCGAGCAAGGGGTGGAACCTCGCGGGAACGAAGTGTTCGGTCATCATTGCGGCCGACGAGCGCGCGAACGAACTGCTGAGGCTGCTGCCGCCTGAGACCGAGGTGCGCGCGAGCATTCTCGGCCTGCACGCGTCGATCGCGGCGTTCCGAGACGCACGCGATTGGCTCGACGCGACCGTCGCGCAGGTCGAGTCAAACATCGCGCTCTTCGCAGAGCTCGCCGACGAGCACCTCCCAGGGGTCTCCTACACGATCCCGCAGTCGAGCTACCTCGTCTGGCTCGACCTTCAAGACGCTGGCCTCGGCGAAAACCCGTACGCGCGACTGCTTAGCGACGCGAAGGTCGCGCTCAACGACGGGGTGTACTTCGGCACCGGTGGCGAGGGCCACGCCCGCATTAACCTTGCGTGCGCGCCCGACACCATCCGCGAAGCCGTGCGCCGCATCGCTCGGGTACTTCCTCAAGCGGATCTCACACAACCAGAGGCAGGTGAATGATGAGCACGATCCACCCACCCATCCAACAAGCGGCCACCCCAATTTACGACTGGGAGGGCTACGACTTCGAGACCCGGCAGGTGCACGCGGGCGAGTACCCCGACCTCAATAACGGGCTCCGAGTTCCACCAATCGCGCTCTCGGCCGGGTACGTGTTCGACGACTTCGACGACCAGGTCGAGCGGTTCTCCGCGGTTCCTTCGCGCGACGGAGCATTTCACGGAGACTCGGAGGCAACCCCGGGCCCCATCTACTCCCGTCAGGGCAACCCGACGAACTCGGTCGCAGAAGAGCGGCTCACCTCGCTCGAGGGCGGATCGAACACCGTGCTCGTCTCAAGCGGGCAGGCGGCGATCACCTCGGCGCTCTTGACGCTCGCGCAGGGCGGCGACCACATCGTCTCAACCGCTTCGATCTACGGCGGTACCCGCATCCTCTTCGGACGCAGCATCAAGCGATTCGGCATCGAGGTCGACTATGTGTGGGACTCGGAAGACGACGAGGAGTGGGCCCGCGCCATTCGCCCGAATACGAAGGCGATTTACGCGGAGTCGATCCCCAATCCACGCAACGACATCACCGACCTTCGCCGCATCGCTGAGGTCGCGGCGCGCTATCACCTGCCTCTCGTGGTCGACAACACGGTCGGCTCGCCAGCGCTCATCAGGCCGTTCGAGCACGGCGCCAACATCGTCGTGCACTCGACAACGAAATTTCTCACCGGGCACGGCGCGGTCGTTGGTGGAGCGATCGTCGATGGCGGCAACTTCGACTGGGAGGCCGCGGTAGCCGCGGGTCGCGCATACCCGCTGCTCACCTCGAGCCCGCGCCCGGGTGTCGGGTCGATGGTGGATCGCTTCGGCCCCGCCGCCTACGCCCGCGCTACCCGCGAGGCTGTCGTCAACGACATCGGTCCGGCGCTCTCGCCGTTCAGTGGGTTTCTGCTGCACCAGGGGCTCGAAACGCTCTCGGTGCGCATGGAGCGCCACGTAAACTCATCGCTCGAAATCGCATCGTGGCTCGAGCAGCAGCCCGAGGTTGAGCAGGTCGACTACGCGGGTCTCCCGACGTCTCCCCTATACGAGCTCGCGGTGCGGGACTACGGGCTCGCCACGAACGGACTCGGCGCTCGCACGAGCTCGGTGTTCGGAGTGAAGGTTCGCGGCGGCATCGATGGTGCGCGCGCGTTCGTGAATGGCTTGCGAGTGTTCTCTCGCATGACAGGCATCGGCGATACGCGGTCTATGGTGATCCACCCCGGAACGTCGACGCACGCAACCTTCGCGCCCGAGATCAATGACCGGCTCGGCATCACCCCGGGGCTGCTGCGCCTCTCGGTCGGCCTCGAGTCGCCGCGCGATCTCATTGCGGATCTGCGCGCCGGGCTCGACCGCGTTGCCGCGCTGTAACGGCGACTGCGCAGGATTCGTGCTCGGACTACTCTGCTGTTATGTCTGGTCTGCGCATTCTGCACCTCAGCGACACCCACCTGTTTGGTGACGACGAGAAGCACTACGGTGTCATCGACACTCAGGAGCATCTGCGGCGAGCGCTCGAACACGTAGCGACGCAGGAGTTCGACCTCGTCGTGTGCTCGGGAGACGTAAGCAATGATGGAACCGCTGCATCGTATGAGAAAGCACGCGATGTGCTCGTTGCCTGGGCTGCTGAGCGCGGGGCCCGAGCGATCTTCGCAATGGGCAACCATGACGAACGCCCGGGGTTTCGCTCGGTGCTCGGCAACGGTCAATCCGGCGGCGTCTCCGAGGATCTCGCGGGTGACGTCGATCCACCCCGCAAAGCCGACCCGGCCCCCGAGCCCCCCGCACCTACCGCGCAGGCCACACCCGCAGAACCGCTCGTCGGGCCGCCAATCGCGTCGAGCATCACTGTCGATGGGTGGCGAACCATCGTGCTCGACACGTCGGTTCCACGCGCGGGGTATGGATCGCTTGGACCGTCACAACTCGACTTTCTTCGCACTGAGCTCGAGGCCGCAGCTCCTCACGGAACGATCATCATCATGCACCACCCGCCCGTCGCTGCGCAGACCGATCTGCTGCATGCGCTCGCACTCGATGAGGAGGATGCGGCAGCGTTCTGGGAAATTGTGCGCGGTACCGACGTGCGTGTTGTGCTCAGCGGTCATTACCACTTGCCGATCGTGGAGTTCGTGCACGGGATCCCAGTTGTGGTTGCCCCCGGCGTGTCGAATCTCGCAGACGCCTTCGGCCCCCGTGATGAGGAGGCCGCGAGCGACTACTTCGGCGGAGCAACGATCGAGATTACATCAGATCGGGTGCGCGTGCTCCCCTTTGCAGTGCCGGTGACGGGCCAAGAGGTGTTTCGCTACCGGGGCGACATAGTGAATCAGATCATCGACGCCGCAGGCCGCCCCTCATCATAAACCCGAGTGCAAAATTGCCCTCATACCCGCTCGCGTGCCCACAATCTTTGACTCGGATCGAGTGTGGTGGGTCTGTATTGGGCAGACCGGGTTGGGTGGTGAAGGAGTGCAGGGTAAAGAGGGGCGGATCGACCCTACAACTCGATCCCGTAGAGGTTCGGCTCTGGCACGAGCAACACCCCGAACTCTTGCTGCACGCGCTGCACGATGAGTCGGGCAAGCTCCCCGATATCATCTGCGGTGGCAGCCCCTCGGTTGGTGATGGCGAGCGTATGCTTCGAAGAGATCGCAGCTCCCGAGCCCGGAAGGCGGAACCCCTTAGGAACACCAGACTGTTCAATCAGCCACGCCGCTGAGAGCTTGACTCGCTGGTCAGCGCTCGGCTCGGGTATCGACACCGGCACACCAGCATTGAACTCGTCGAGCGAGAGCACCGCGGGTTCAATCTCTTCCTCACCGATAGGAAACGTCGGAGCACCGGCTGGGAGTGCGCGCGCGAAGTGCGCAGAGACAATCGGGTTGGTGAAGAAGGAGCCGGCACTCCAGCTATCGTGATCCTCCGGATCCAGCACCATGCCCTTCGAGGCGCGCAGCGAGAGAACCGCATCGCGCACGACGGCGAGCGGAACCCGAGCCCCGAGCTCCACGCCAACCGCAGATGCCAACTGTGGGAACCGAATGCGCCCCGAAACAGGCACCGGCCCAGAGCTAGCCGAAGTAAGCACCGCCGCGTCTCCGAGCACCAGGTCGATCGACAGCACAACGCCCTGCAGGCCCTGCTTCAGCACTGAGTCGCGGTATGCGAGGCCGAGCTCAGCAGCGCTCATACGCCGAGGCTCATAGGTTTCCGCATCGAGAAACTCGATCGAGTGCAGCACGTCAGAGAGTTCTTGGCCATACGCACCAATGTTCTGCACGGGAGCAGCACCCGCGAGGCCGGGAATGCCAGAAAGCGCCTCGATGCCCGCCCAGCCGCGCTCGACACACTCGGCGACGAGTGTGTCCCAGTCGTGACCGGCCTGCACGCGCAGGCGCACGGAGCCAGCACCAAGCTCCGGGTCCTCAATCAGCTCAAGCCCAGACGTGCGCACCAGCAGCACTGTGCCGGGGTACCCTTCGTCGGAGACGACCGTGTTCGATCCACCACCAAGCAGCAACCAGTCTTCGTGCGTCTCCCAGAGTTCGACCGAGAGGTCGATGAGCTCCTCACGCGTGTGTGCCGTGACAATACGATCGGCGGGCCCGCCGACGCGCATCGTCGTGAGCTCAGCGAGGGTGGTCACGCGAATGCCACCACCAGTTGCGATTTACCGAGCACCGTGGAGCCGTCAAAGACCACCTTGAGATCGATGCGGGCGGTTCGGGCATCGACATCGAGCGCGCCGACCGTCGCTGTGACGGTCACGAGCGCGCCGAGCTGCGCATCGACGGGCACGGGGCGTGTGAAGCGAGACTGGTAGTCCTTCACCCACCCAGCGTCACGGGCCCAGTCGGTCGCGACAGCGCCAGCGACGCCCATCGTGAGCATGCCGTGCGCGAGCACACCCGGAAGACCGACCGACTGCGCAACGTCGTCGCGGTAGTGGATCGGGTTGAAGTCACCCGATGCCCCCGCGTACCTCACGAGATGGTCGCGCGTAAGCGTGATCTCCCGCTCGGCAACGACCGCGCCAACTTCGAGTTCGTCAAACACAGGTGCGCTCATTCTTCGCCCCTCACTACCAGTGTCGAGATTGCGGTCACAACGTGCGCGCCCTCGGCGTCGACAATGTCGCTCGAGGCCGTCACCATTGAGTGGCCACCGAGCTGCTTCACCGCCGCGATGGTGAGTGTCGCGGCCAATTCGTCGCCAGCGACAATCGGCCGGGTGTAGGTGAATCGCTGGTCGCCGTGCACGACGCGCGAGAAATCGACGCCCGCCTCTTCGTCTGCGAGCAGTTGCGCGAGCGTGGCCTCTTGAATCGTCACCGCGAAGGTCGGTGGGGCGACCACGTCTGAGAACCCCGCGGCACGAGCCGCTTCGGGGTCGTGGTGGATCGGCGACTCGCTAAGCACGGCACGAGCGAACTCGCGCACTTTCTCGCGACCGACGAGGTACGGCACTGTCGACGGGTAGACCCGCCCCTGAACGTCTGGATTAACCACGCACCCAGTCTATGCGAGGAGCATCGGCGCTAGCGGCCGAGCAGCCCTCCAAGCAGTCCGCCGAGACCACCGCCCTGGTTACTGCTCGACGATCCACCACCAAGCAGGCCACCGAGAATATCGCCGAGGCCGCCAGACGAAGCGGTCGACGAGGAGCCGCCACCACCGAGCAGACCGCCGAGCAGGTCTCCGAGTCCACCCGCGATGCCGCCCTCAGGCTGCTGCTGCGACTGCGCGCTCGCGCCGCCACCGAACTTGCCCGCGAGAAACTGCATGACAATCGGAGCGAGGATCGGCAGCAATACCGGAATGAGCTTCGCAATGCCCGAGCTTTCCGCGTTAGTGCTGAGCGCATTCGCGACGGCATCTTCTTTGTCGCCGAGCACGTGCTTCACGATCTTCTTGCCGTCTTCGGTATCGACCGCGTCGAGCGAGATCTTTCCCGCGGCGGGAGTGTGCTTGTCGAGGGCACCCACAAGCTTCCGCTCACCCTCAGCGTCGCTCGCATTCACGGCCATTCCGCCGAGGAGTCCCGGAAGCGTCTGCTTGACCGCACCAAGAGCTGTCACCTCATCGACACCGAGCTGCCTCGCAATGTCGTCGATGGGGATCTGCGCAAGCAGAGCGTCGAGGTCAGAGTTATTCGCCATGAGATCTCCTTCATCGGATGGTGCCGCGAATGGCGGTAGCTCAAATCTTACTTGGCGGCGCAAACGCTGTGCCGGGAGACTGACGCGCGCAGTTAGCACTGTGCACTCCGGCAACGTTTTCGTGAAAGTTTTGTACTGAATATCCAAGGTCTGGGTGCGTTCCTCCAATAGGCTGGAACGCATGTCGCGCATTCGTAAAGTGCTTATCGCCAATCGTGGCGAGATCGCCGTTCGC
>JBEBUJ010000004.1:0-61648 GCA_040393365.1 Leucobacter denitrificans | reverse complement strand
TGTCGGCAAACTGCTGGCGATCCCGAAATACGTATTGTCGTTTGTGTTTTCGTGGTTCGTCCCGCGTTCCCCCCTCCAATGGGTGTTCGGAAGCGGAGTTGGCGTCGGTGAGGGCGCACTCGCTGTCGCTCTACACGTACGCCAAGAGCATCCTGACGCCGTAATTTTGTGGATGGTCGGAAGTGAAACTGAACGGGCAATCGCCGAACAGTACAACTTCATCGCTGTCGAACGAGATTCCTGGCGCGGATTCTGGGTCACGCTTCGCTCGAGAACGCTTGTTGTCACACACGGACTCGGCGATGTGAATCGATTCGGTGTGTTCGGCGCAGTAATCATTCAGCTGTGGCACGGTGCGCCCCTGAAGCGCATTCATCTCGATTCACCGGTGACCACCACTCTTTCCGGTCCAAGGTTCATCCGGTCGCTGCTGAGCCGAATGTATGAGCGCGGTTCGAAGCAGGTGAGCCTGTACGTCGCCGGTTCCATCGACGCCGCGGAGCGGTTGCGATCCGCATTCAGAGTGGATCCCGGCAAGGTGCGTGTCCTCGGAGATCCGCGCGATGACGTACTTGTGCGGCAGGCGCAACACCCCTCACTCGCAAGTGAGGCGCGCGCGACCGTGCTGGAAGAGCTTCGGCTCACTGGCACAGACCCTGACGCTCCAATCTTTATATATGCACCGACGTGGCGAGACGGTGCCGACGATCCGGCGATACCGGATACGGCAGCGACCCGGTCGATTCACTCATTACTCGAGTCGCTGGGTGCACCCCGCGTCGTTCGATCGCACCCGCGGGGGGCGGGGGACTACGCACCTCGTCTCGGCGAACGCGTACATTTGCTTGATAGCGACCGGGTACGTGACATCACTCCACTACTTGGCGCATTTGACGCGCTCATCACTGACTACTCTTCGATTGCGATCGATTTTGCGCTGCTCACGAGACCCATTGTCTGGTTCGCGCCCGATCTCGAGAGCTACACGCTTGGGCGCGGACTGTATGAGCCGCTTGAGATTACAGCAGCAGGAACGGTTGAACGGACCTGGGGCGGTGTTCTCACACGGCTCGAACGACTTGCGGAACACGGGTCGCATGAGTTCCGGGAGGCTCAGAGAAATTCGCGCGCACTCGCAGAACGATTTCATGCCTTTCGGGACGCCGCTTCGGCGGCACGAGTCGTGGAATTCGTGGCCAAACTTGGGCGCCCTGGCCGTAAACTTGTACCGAATACAGCGGTGTTCTTTGAGAGCTTCTACGGCAGACAGGTGAGTTGTAACCCGCTTGCGCTCGACCGTGAAATCGCGACGAGGTATCCCGATCTTGTGCGTTACTGGAGCGTGACCTCTGAACGGCAGACGGTGCCTGAGGGGGCGATCCCCGTGCTTGTGGGCGGAAAAGAATGGTTTGCAGCGCGACGCTACGCCAAACTGCTCATAGTGAATGACTGGCTCCGATATCGGTTCACGAGAGCACGGGGACAGTTTGTGCTGCAGACCTGGCACGGAACGATGCTGAAACATCTCGCACTGGGCCGCCCGAACGTTTCATTTCGCACGCGGGTCGCGATCCGCCGCGAGAGCCGCCGCTGGAGCGCAATGCTCTCTCAGAACCCGCATGCAACCGAACAATTCCGGAAGAGTTATGCATTCTCGGGGCCGGTCTTCGAAGAAGGCTATCCACGGGTCGATCGGCTTGCCCTCGCGAACACCGGAAGTGTGCTGAACCCAATCACCGTGCGTGCGGCGAGGGATGCCGTGGGCGTGCCATTGGAGAAGCGAGTGCTTGTCTATGCGCCGACCTGGCGCGACAGTGCCGTGACAGCAGTTGACGAACTCGACGTTAGTGCGCTCGCCGCCGAACTGGGTGACGAATGGGTGGTCGTTGTGCGAGGCCACACACGCCAACATTCCCTGGGAGGGTACGCCTCCGTCGAACACGGGGTGATTGATGTCTCCAAGCATCCAGACGTCAACGACGTCATGCTCGCGGCTGACCTCATTGTCACCGATTATTCATCGCTGATGTTCGATGCTGCGGCGACAAACATTCCCCTCGCTTTTTTCGTTCCAGACCTCGAGAACTATCGAGATCGTGAGCGGGGCTTCACGTTCGATTTCGAAAATGATGCTCCCGGACCTTTACTCACCACGCGTGAGGCAGTTGTTTCGTGCGCACGCGCGCTTGCAAGTGACGGCCCTGCCGCGGAGTGGGTCTGTGAGTACCGGGGTGCTTATGAGGCCTGGCGCGAACGCTTTCTCCCGCATGATGACGGGTTCGCGTCTTCTCGTGTCGTGAGCAAACTCGAAGAGTGCGGTGCGCTCACTTCAAGCTCATAGAGCGGTCGAGCGTATCGCCGAACCGTCTATGCCCTTGAGCGATCGACGACCCTTCCACCTCCGAGGAGTTTGCCACCACCAAAGAGAATTCCACGCAAGAACCCGGCTCCCCAGCACGTGTGCATGAGCACGAGGGCTACAGCGGTGAGCACGCGATCCTGAAATCCGCGTTGATCTCGAATCCGCGTGATGGCAAAACCTATTCCGAGCGCGTACGCCACAAGCGGCGCCCAGCACAGGGACCACCAAGCCCCGGGCAAAACTCCAGTGACCTGAAGTACCAGCGCGAGTAGGGCAACGGCGAGTGTCACTACGAGTGCGCCGGGCACGAAGAATCTCCACGGATTCGCGCGACCGTACCGACGCACGAGCACGGCGCGCCAGGTTCCCGTCGCGAAGAACTGCTTTGCGAGATCACCAAAGCTCGCCCGTGGCCAGTACGTCACGCCGAGTGAAGGATCGAACCACACCGTGTAGCCAGCCTGTCTCAGCCGAAGGTTGAGTTCCCAGTCCTCACCTCGAAGAATCTCTGGATCGTACCCACCAACCGCAGCAACGGCCTCCCTGCGGAAGATGCCGAGATATGCCGATTCAGCCGGACCGGGAGCGCCATCGCCGTGATACGCCCCGCCACCCAGCCCGAACGGACTGTTATAGCCGCGTGCGATCGCGCGCTGCACAGGCGAGACGCCCGCTGCTCGCATCACCCCGCCGACGTTTGCAGCATCGGAAGTGCGCAAGGCCTTGACGCCGCGTCTCGTGTAATCAGGCGTGAGTTCGGAGTGCGCATCGACTCTCACGATGACGGGGTGGCGGCTCGCTTCTATCGCTCGATTGAGACCGGCAGGAATGTCGCGTTCTGGGTTCTCCACGAGCTTGACCCTGTGATCTGACCTGGCGATCCGCTGGGCAATCTCATTGCTCGCATCGCGCGATGGGCCAAGAGCGAGCACAATCTCCTTCTCGCCCGAATAGTCTTGCGCCAAAATTGTTGCAACTGCTTGTTCGAGAAACCCCTCCTCGTTGAGAACGGGCATGATGAAACTCACCGCTGGAACGTCTGGGAGCTCGGCGAGTTCAGGGGGAAGATAACGATCCACATCACGATCCTCCCATAGCACCGCTGATATCAAGGATCGAAGCAGGCCCGGCGGCTAGTGTGAAGCACATGCAAATTGCGAAGGACAGTCGGCGGGCAGTGAAACTCGCGAAACGCGTGCTGAAGGGCCGCCGCGCGTACTTCGACCTCAGAAAGATGCTGCAGGAACGCGGTGACCTGCGTGAGGAGCACTACCGTGTCGGTGTGTATTTCGCAGATAGCGACGTGAACTTGTACCAGATGCGTCAGTGGTACGCGCCGCTCGCAGACCTCTCCAAAACCGTTCCGGTTGTTGTGCTCGCGCGCAATGCGGCAGGCGCTCGCCAGCTCATACGCGAGAGCAGACTCGCTGTTGCATACGTACCCAAAGTTACGAGTATTGAATCCTTCATTGCGAACCAGCCACTCGACATTATTTTGTACGTGAATCAAAACACACGCAATTTTCAAATGATGCGGTACGGAGATCGCTGGCACGTGTTTATCAACCACGGTGAGAGCGACAAGATGTACATGACGAGCAATCAGTACAAGACCTATGATTACGCGTTTGTGGCCGGTGATGCAGCACGTTCACGACTGAAACAGGCGCTGTGGAGTTACGATGTCGAGACTCGGACAATTCCAATCGGTAGGCCCCAGACGGATCATCTGAGCGGTACCCCGCCATACGCTGCAGACGACCGGACGGTCGTGCTGTACGCGCCGACCTGGGAAGGTGACCGCCCAGCAGCAAGCTACGGCTCCGTTGTCTCTCACGGTGAACGTTTGGTGCGGGAACTCATAGGAACAGGTCGACACCGTGTGGTGTATCGACCGCACCCTCGAAGCGGAGTGGTGGATAACGAGTTCGGCCAAGCGAATCAGCGCATCATTTCGATGCTTGAATCTGCGAATCAGGCAGACAGCTCTGCGCAGCATGTGTATGACAACTCACCAACTCTGGGCTGGCAATTGCAATCCCCAGATGTTGCAATTTGCGACATTTCTGCGATGGTGTATGACCGACTTGCCACAGGGAAGCCGCTCATGGTGACGAGGCCCGTGGCGCCGGATGCAGCGATCGACGAGGGCGGTTACCTCAGTGTCTGCGAATGGCTTGATGCCCCTGCAACTGGCCAGATTGTCGCAGAACTCGACCGTGTCATTGGCGATGACGATGCCCGAGATCGACTTGTGGCTTGGTCGGCCCGCTACTTTGGCGACACCACTCCGGGCGCGCCATCCGCGCGGTTTCGTGCGGCTGTCGAGATGCTTCTCGAACGAGCTTCTCTTGAGCGTCTCTCGCGAGAGCGCGCCTGAGTTCGCGTTGACCGGCGGTCAGTGGATCACGCGGGATGCTCAGTGTTGTATCGTTCGAGCACCTCTGTGATCGGGCCATCGAACGCGAGCTTTCCTCCGTTGAGGTAGAGTCCGCGCTTACAGAATCGCCGCAGATCGCGTTCGTTGTGCGACACGAGAAATAGTGTGCGACCCTCGGCAAGTAACTCATCGATCCGCCGATAACATTTTGCGCGAAACGCCTTATCGCCGACCGCCAGAACTTCGTCAACCAGCAGTATCGGCTCGTCGAGCTGAGACACGACGGCGAACGCGACGCGCACCTTCATGCCGCTTGAAAGATGTTTATACGGGGTATCGATGACCTGTCCAGCACCCGCAAACGACACGATCTCATCAAACTTTGCCGCAATTTCCTGCTTGGTAAGACCGTGCAGGCCAGCTGTGAGCATAATGTTGTCGCGGACCGTAAGGTCTGCCACAAACCCGCCCGTGAGCTCGATGAGTGGGGCGACGCCGCCCCGCACGTCTACTGAGCCCTCGTCGGGGAGCAAGACGCCAGCGACGAGCTTCAGCAGCGTCGACTTACCCTGACCATTTCTGCCAACAACGCCGATCGCCTCTCCGGCGGCAACGTCAAAGGACACGTGTCGAAGTGCCCAGAACTCACCCGGGCGTGCTCGTCGACCGCGCCCGGCAAAGAGGTCTTTGAAACTCCTTCGAGATCCGCGATTTCTTCGAAAGTGCACGCCGAGGTCGCGCACTGCGATGATCGGAGGAACTGCGTCTGACACTCAAATCTCCTTCAAGACGCCGCCGATGGAACGACGAAACACGGTGAATCCGAGCGCGAAAAACAGGAGTGATATCACGGTTGCCGAACCGACAAGTACCCAGTCGAGTTGGTCCGTGAAGAACCCTGCGCGAAACAGACTAAATATCCCAGAGAGTGGATTGAGCCACGCAAGCGGCACCGCAAAACTCGGGAGGTCTGATGCGCCATAGATGATGGGGGATGCGTAAAAGAGCACGCGAAGCACCAACTTAGTAGCTCGTTCAAGGTCGCGGAAAAAGACCACAAGCGGTGCGATCAGTAGTCCAAGCCCGAGTGTCAATATTGCGAGGAGGACCACGCCCAGAGGAAACAGCACAATGAGCCACGTCACCTGTGCGCCGCTCACCAGTGCGAAGACGATGAGTACGGGAAGACTCAGGAGGAACTCGATGCCTTTGGAAGCGACGATTCTGCCAACCCAGATCCACCGCGGAAGGGCGACAGAGCGCACGAGCCGAACATCTCGCAGAAACGCGCGAGTGGAATCACTCAGTGCGCCATTGATCCACATCCACGGGAGCAGTGCGGTGAGGAGGAACACGATATATGGCTCTTCGCCCACGGAACGGGAAAACACCTGGGTAAAAATGAACCAGTAGATGAGGCTCATGAGCAGTGGATCAAGGATCGACCAGAGGTAGCCGAGGATCGATGTTGAGTACCGAACTTTCAGATCACGCCGAGTGAGGAGCCACAGGGAGGACATTGCGGAGCCCCGTCTTGGTCGGGCCGCATATTCTGGCACATTCACAGAAGCTATTCTGCCGGGTTCTGTGAGTCTGTGCTGGATGCTCGCGCACTCAATTCAGTTTGGTAGGTTAGTGGGGTGCATCTTTCGTCAAGCCCCTCGTCTGCCGACACCCCAACCGCGGTGGGGGCTGAGGGAACTGTCGGGAGTGCGAACGAGCAACTCGACGAGCAGGAGGAGAGTTTGGAGTCGCGTTCGCGACGCACCCGTAGTTCTGGCGATGAGACGCCAGCCGCAGAGCCAGCCCGCCGCCGAATCGAAGTGCCGACACCGTCGATAGTTCGAGCTCGCGAGCGCGGAAGAATTGCGGCGCAAAACCCCGTTGTGCTTCGCACAGAACAGCTGACGAAGGTGTATGGCTCGGTAGTTGCGGCAAACGAGGTCTCGCTCTCAGTGCACGCGGGATCGCTCACCGGTATTGTCGGACCGAATGGCGCGGGCAAAACGACGACGCTGTCAATGATCAGTGGGTTGTTGCGGCCGAGTTCTGGTCGGGTCACCGTCGGCAGTGTTGACGTGTGGGCCGATGGGCCAGCGGCAAAACAACTGATCGGCACGCTGCCTGACCGCTTGCGTCTGTTCGATCGGTTGACGGGTGCGCAACTCTTGTATTACTCAGGAGTTTTGCACGGAGTTGCCGAGGCTGAAGTTGCCGCGCGCAGCGTCGAACTCGCCGAGGCGTTTGGGCTCGAATCAGCGCTCGACCGATTGGTATCTGATTACTCGGCGGGTATGCAGAAGAAGATTGCGCTCGCGTGCTCCATGATCCACGCACCCGAAGTGCTTGTCCTCGATGAGCCGTTTGAAGCGATCGATCCCGTGTCTGCGGCCAACGTCACCGAGATCCTTGAGAAGTTTGTAGCGGGAGGCGGCAGTGTCATTCTGTCGAGCCACAGTCTTGAGTTGATTCAGCGTGTCTGCGATCACGTGGCAATCATTGCCAGCGGATCGGTTATTGCGCAGGGCACCGTAGACGCTGTGCGCGACGGAGTGAGCCTTGAAGAGCGGTTTCGGGCGCTTGTCGGCGAGGGTGAATCTAAGAAGGGGCTTCAGTGGTTGCACGGCTCTTCCGACTCCGAATAGCGCTCGCCGGAGGCCTATTTCGCGGATCCATTCTGCACGGGCTTCGAGTGGCGCTCATGCTGCTCATTGTCGCCGCTCTGGCGTGTGCCGCCGCGCTTGCCCCCAACCTGATTGCAGAGCCCGGCAGCGTTCGTGATGCGCTCGACACCATTATTGGTGCGGTCATCGTGGCGCTCGCGATGCTCTATCCGTTTTTTGATAATCGCCGATACCTCGTGCCGAAGCAGTTCTCTCAGTACCCGGTGAAACCTGCGAAACTCGCGTGGTCGATGCTCGTCACGTCTTGTGTGAGCTGGTCATTCATTCTCTTGCTCGTGTGGCTCGTCGCGCTCGCCGTCAACCGGCCAGAATGGCACACTGGCGGGTGGATCGTCGTGCTGACGCTCGTGCTCGTCGGGATGTTCACGGTGGTCGGTGTGCGCTTGGCTGCGGGTCTTTCGCAGCTTCTTGTGGGGGATCGGCATGCTGGCGGACTCAGGCTTACTGGCGGCGTACTCGGAATAGCACTCATTCCAATTCTCGTATTTGGGATCACTGAGGCATTCAGGAGCGAAGACAACCAAATGCTCGTGGATGCGGCGGGTCCGCTCGCATGGTCGCCATTCGGTGCTGGATTTGCTGCGATCCACCATCTCATGGTCGGTGACGCTTCAGCGGCTGGCGTCAAGCTCGCGATTCTTGGGAGCACAACGCTCTGCTTTACGCTGTTTTGGTTCGTCGTAGTGCATAGGTCAGTGACACGTATCGAGTTGCCGCTCGACTCCTCCAATGCCAAACAGGGACTCGGTTGGTTCGAACGCTTCGCCGCTCGACCCGCTCAGGTTATTGCTGCGCGACAACTTACCTACTGGATGCGCGACCCCAGATATAAGATCGCGCTCATAGCTCTGCCAGTTGCGCCCATTGCAATTCTCTTTGCGTTTCTCGTGGCAGGAGCCGATTTCAATCTTGCTGTTGCCCTGCCGCTTCCCGTCTTGTTGCTACTCCTAGGTTGGTCGCAGCACAATGACATAGCCATGGACTCGACCGCGATTTGGGAACATGTCGCGAGTGGCGTCAAAGGGTGGGCAGACCGCGCGGGTCGGCTGGCGCCCATCTTGTTTGTCGGCGTTCCTGTCGCGGTCATTGGGTCAAGCCTCACGGTGACCTTTATGGGGGATTGGCGCATACTGCCTGCGGTTATCGGGATGAATCTCGGTGTGTTGCTCGTATCTACCGGTGTGGCGAGTGCGTTTTCGGCGATCATGCCGTATCCCGCCACGCGCCCCGGCGACAGTCCGTTCGTGCAACCGCAGTGGTCAGGATCAGGATCTGGAACGTCTCAGACACTGTCGATGCTTGCGGCGCTCACACTCTCGGTTCCACCCATCTGGTTTGCTGTGGGAGCGATAAGCAGTGTGACGTTCACTGGTAACCTCTGGGCGTTCTTTTTCGGTATCGGATACGGCATCGCAGTACTGCTTGCCGGAGTGATCATCGGCGGCCGGGTTTTCGATAAGCAAGGCCCTGAGATCCTTGCTGTCACTCAGATATTCGACTGATCGAGTCGCTCGCCGCTTTCTGAAGCTCTCGGCTCATATACGCATTGAGCGGTTAGACTTCACCCATGGGAATCTTTACGAGAAACGAACCGGACTCCGGCGGCGGTCTTGACGTGCTCGACCGGGAACTCGAGAAGCTTGTCGAAGACTCGCAGATTGAAGACGGCGATCATGAGCGCTTCTCCCACTACGTGCCGAAAGACAAGATTGTCGAGTCTGCAGTCACCGGGAAGCCAGTTCGGGCACTGTGCGGGAAGAAATGGACGCCATCGCGCGATCCCGAGAAATTTCCCGTCTGCCCTGACTGTAAGCGAGTTTTTGAACGGATGAAAAAGTAGCGTCACCGATACTCGACAGCGATTGCGGGGTCCCCTCGGGTCAAGCTCATCGCAACGGCTGGGAGTTCAGCGATGCTCGCGCGATGTCGCTCGCGCGCGAGCGCAATGCCGTCGAGCCCGGTATAGCGTTCGGCGACTGATCCACTGGCGACGAACTGCTTGGGAACTTCCCGACTGGTCTCTGCTACGTCTGCGCCCTCTCGCACCCCGCCCGGGCCGTCGCCGAGGAAGATGAGTTCGGAGCGGGCGACACCGCGGGTGTCGAGGAGTCGACGCACGCTCTTGCGACCCCCGACGGAGGCCTTGTCGGTGCTCTTCTTGGCGACTGAGACCCAGTCGCCCTCGTCGTTTTCGCGCGCAACGAGCTTATACACCATCCCCATGGTCGGGCTGCCAGAACCAATCACCACTGAGGTTCCCACGCCAAACGAATCCACGGGTGAAGCGGCAAGCGCAGCAACTGTGTGCTCATCGAGGTCGTTGGTGACGGTGATTCGTGTCGTTGTTGCTCCGAGAGAATCGAGGAGGGCCCGCACCTCGGCAGCGACTATCGTGAGGTCACCGGAATCAATACGCACTGCCCCAAGTTCTGGCCCCGCGACGTCAATCGCCGTGCGCACCCCCTGTTCAATGTCGTAGGTATCGATGAGCAGCGTAGTGTCGGTGCCAAATGCTGCAATCTGAGCCTCGAACGCCTCGCGTTCGCTGTCGTGCAGCAGCGTGAACGAGTGGGCTGCGGTGCCCATCGTCGGAATCCCGTAACTGCGGCCCGCTTCAAGATTCGAGGTCGCGCTGAACCCAGCGATGTATGCAGCGCGGGCCGCGGCGACCGCGCTGCGTTCGGCGGTGCGACGTGACCCCATTTCGGCCAAAGGCTTCCCATTTGCCGCGTACACCATTCGAGACGCTGCTGTCGCGACCGCGGAGTCGTAGTTCATGATGCTGAGAGCTAGAGTCTCGAGAATAACCCCCTCAGCGAAGCTGCCTTCCACGGTGACGATCGGGGACCCTGGAAAGAACACCTCACCCTCGGGATACCCCCAGATGTCGCCTGAGAATCGATAGTCTGCGAGCCAGTCGATTGTGCTCGCGCTTACGACATTTTGTTCACTCAGGAAGTCGAGTTCTGCATCGGTGAAGCGAAACTGCTGGATCGCCTCGAGGAGTCGGCCGGTGCCTGCAACGACTCCATACCGTCGTGCTCCCGGGAGGCGCCTGGCAAAGAGCTCGAACATGCTGCGTCTGTGGGCGGTTCCCGCTTTGAGCGCGGCATCGACCATTGTGAGTTCGTAGTGGTCTGTGAGCAAAGCTGTTGAGGTATGCACGTGGTCAGCTTAGCTAGCGAAAGTCTCGTGAGGAAATAGCCGGGGGTGCGGGGAGCGGTTCGAAGCCTGCCGCAATGACATTCATGACTCCCTCCGGGGTTCGGTCCGTGGTTCCTCGCACGATGAGTGCTGGAGAGGATTGAGCAACCAAGCGATGGGCCTGCCACACGTTCGCCCACACCACAACATTCACCGTTCCACTCTCGTCTTCAACGGTGAGAAAGGTGACCCCTCCGGCTGTGTGCGGACGCTGCCTGTGGGTCACGAGACCTGCAACCTCAATCGGCGATCCATTCTGTGCATTTCGGGCTCTGTCTGATCGAACAACTCCACGCGCGTCGAGTCCCGCCCGGAGGAGTGCCAGCGGGTGCGTATCGGTGGCCACCCCGGTAGTCCAGAGGTCGAGAGCAGTCTGTTCCGCAGCAGAGAGCACGGGGAACAGGGGAGGCTGCACGTGCACGGCAATACCCGGAAGGTACCGCTCTCGGTTCTCTGAGGCTGGCCCCGCCGCCCACAGGGCATCGCGTCGTGAAATACCGAGACCGGCACAGGCCCCCGCGGCAGCAAGTGCTTCAAGCTGTTCGCGACCAAGGTCGGCTCGACGGGCGAGGTCTGCGAGATCTTCAAACGGCTTCCCAGACCTGGCGCTGACGATGCGCTCGGCAAGCTGCGTGCCTATACCGCGGATTCCTGCAAGACCGAGACGCACTGCGAAGTGCCCATCGCGACGGTGCGCGCCGCTCGTGTCTGGTGCGTGGTGATCAAATGCGCCAACAGGCTCCTGTTCGTGACTCGCGCATCCATCCATTCCGGTAGGTGCATGCATGCCCCTTGGCGACAGCTCGAGCCCAGCTTCGGCACCCGAGTGTTGCACGTCTGGCGGTAAGACCGTGACCCCGTGTCGTTTTGCATCTTCAACGAGGCTGCGTGGAGCGTAGAACCCCATCGGTTGAGACTGCAGCAATCCAGCAAGAAACGCACCGGGGTAGTGGAGCTTGAGCCACGTACTCACATATACGATGAGGGCGAAGCTGATGGAATGGCTCTCGGCAAAACCAAAGTCGGCAAAAGCTTCCAGTTGAGTGTAGATGCGACCTGCCTGTTCATCAGGGATTCCGTTCGCGGCCATGCCAGCGAAAAGCTTCTCTTTAAGAGAGTTCATCTTCTCGATGCCGCGTTTGGAACCCATCGATCTGCGGAGAAGATCGGCGTCTTCGCCCGAACTTCCACCGACGGTGGTGGCGATTTGCATGAGTTGCTCTTGAAAGAGAGGCACGCCGAGCGTGCGCTTCAGCACCGACTCGAGGCTGGGGTGCGGGTATTCGATGGGTTGCTTACCAGCTCGACGTTGCAAGTACGGATGAACAGCGCCGCCCTGAATGGGGCCGGGCCTGATCAGTGCTATCTCAATAACGAGGTCGTAGAACCTGCGCGGCTTGAGCCTCGGGAGCGTGTTCAACTGGGCACGGCTCTCGACCTGAAACACTCCGATTGCGTCGCCCCGGCAGAGCATGTCATAGACGCCCCGCTCTTCCTTCGGGATCGTGTCGAACGCCCAGGCTTCCCCGGTTGCTGCATGCACCATGCGAAAGGTCTTATCGATCGCACTCAGCATGCCGAGACCTAGCAGATCAAACTTTACGAGCCGCATGGCTGCACAGTCGTCTTTGTCCCACTGGAGCACTGTTCGGCGCTCCATGAGCGGATGCTCAATCGGGCATACCTCTCCAACGGGCCGCTCGGTGAGCACCATGCCGCCGGAGTGAATTCCGAGATGACGCGGGGCTCCTGCAAATTCGGCCGCGAGTCGAACCACCGCTAACGGAATGGCGGCATAGGGAGAGTCTTGGTCTACTGATCCACCATCTTTGACGTGGTGAGGGAAGCTGTCATGATGACTGAGCGTTGCACTCCATTGACGCTGCTCGTCCGGGGAGTATCCGAGGGCTTTTGCAGCGTCTCGAATTGCGGCCTTCGGTCTGTACGTAATGACGTTTGCGACTTGGGCCGCGTTTCTGCGCCCGTACTTCTCATACACGTACTGGATGATCTCTTCACGCCGTTCGGAGTCGAAATCGACGTCTATGTCAGGTTCGTCCTCGCGCAAACTGGAAAGAAACCGCTCGAATGGCAGCCCATAGAAGATTGAGTCCACTGAGGTGATCCCCAGCAAGTAGCACACCGCAGAGTTAGCGGCAGATCCGCGGCCCTGGCAGAGAATTTCTCGCTCACGGGCCTCACGCACGATGTCGTACACGATGAGGAAGTAGCCTGGGAAGTCCAACTGCTCGATCACTGCGAGTTCACGCTCAATCCGGTCGCGACGGGGAGTGTCGAGGGAGTCTCGCCCCGCACCATAACGCTTTGCTGCACCACGCCACACGAGTTCCCGAAGCCAACTCATCTGCGTGTGCCCGGCGGGGAGGTCGAGCTTCGGTAACTTCGGCATTGCCTCCCGGAGGGAGAAGGCAAGTTGGCGTGCGAGCGGAACCGTGCGAGCCACAGCGTCGGGGTTCCTAGGGAAGTGGCGAAACATGGCCGCTGCGCTGCGCAGGTGCGCGGTACCCGACGCGGGGAGGTGCGGATCCAGTTCTGCGAGGCTGCGGCGCGCGCGTACGGCAGCCATAGCTTCAGCAACGCGAGTGTGTGGAAGTGTCGCTGCGTGTACTCCACCGGTGGCGAGCGTGGGAAGACCGGTCAGATGCGCGAGTGTGGTCAACCGTTCGATTCTGGCGTCATCTTCTGGGTGACCGTGGTGCGTGAGCTCGACGAACACGTTCTCTCGTCCGAACAGTGAGATGAGCCGCTCAAGCTCGTACTGAGCGTGAGCTTCGCCTTCGCT
Organism: Leucobacter denitrificans; assembly: GCA_040393365.1. Taxonomy (GTDB): domain Bacteria; phylum Actinomycetota; class Actinomycetes; order Actinomycetales; family Microbacteriaceae; genus Leucobacter; species Leucobacter denitrificans_A. Next base: position 48,215 of record JBEBUJ010000004.1, on the reverse strand, counting down.
GCGGTTCTCTGCCTGCGTGAGGGCCTGCTGTACTGCTCCCTTCCGGCAACCGGTGAGTATGACCCATTCGCCCCCAGAGGTCTCCGCGAGCGCTTCCAAGTCGTATACGGGTCGCCCTTTTTCCCCGCCCGTAAGTTGGCCCTCAGTGATTGCGGTTGAGAGCCGATGGTACCCGGAAGATGAGCGTGCTAGGGCGAGGAGGTGTGTACCCCCTGGATCTGTTACTCCGAGCTGCGGTGAGGTGAGGCCGAGGGTGAGCTCGGCACCATACACAGTGAGGAGCCCGGGATGTTTACGAGCAGCCTCTGCGAAGCGTGGCGCGCCATAAAAACCATCGTGATCGGTGATAGCAAGACCCTTGAGCCCGAGCTGGATCGCCTGAGCGACGAGTGCGTCAGGAGACGAAGCCCCGTCAAGAAAGCTGTAGTGCGAGTGTGCGTGGAGCTCGGCATACACAGGATCAGTCATATTGACCCTCAGCAAACCAATGAATGACGGTGTCGCGCGTTTGTCCGAGCAGCAACCAGGCAGTGCCACCTGTGAGCTCTATCTGCAATCGGAATCGCTCGGGCCGCCCCTCCCACCAGCGTTCCCGAATCGGCCATGGCTTCGACCAAGACTGCACCTGCCCTGGAATGTTGCTGTGCTCGATACTCAGCGAGTGTGGACCTTCAGTGAGGAGGTCATCTTCGTCAATACCGACAATTGTTCCTGCTGCACTGAGTAGCTGTGCCCGGATCGGGGGAGAAAAAACGAGGCTCGGCTGAGAGAACGGAAGAGATCCGGGCCATGGGCCTGGTGAATGAGTGGCGTGAGGGGCTACACCCCACGGCACAAATACCTGTCTGTCGCGAAGGAGGCGCCCTCCACCGAGCACTGTGGTGCCCACTCCGGCGGGGCCGAGAAGCCCCTGGACTCTGCTGAGGTGGTGATGAATGCGTTCGTCGGGGCCACTCGTCCACAGGCCAGGTTCATGGGAGGCTGCGCGATCGGTGCGGATCGGTGATAGATGGACTGCAGCGACACCGGCGCCTGCCCGCTCGCCTGTACTCGCCTCAAGCGAGCTGGCCTGCCAACGGATGCGTGCGATGGTATCTGAGGGAGTGAAAAACCTCGGATGTGTCCACTCTCGCTCATGTCTGATGTTGATATCGTCGGTGAGCGTGACCCGAAGGGTTGTGCACACGAGATGTTCTTCACTGAGGCTCGCAGAGAGCTGCTCAGCGAGCGTGCTGCATGCGAAGGCGAGCTGTTCGGCGCTTTCGAGCGGCGGCTCGAAGTGAAGCTCGGTGTCAAAGTTGCGGGCCAGGGAATGCGGGCGGATCTCTTCTCCGTGTTCAGCATCCAGGCCGCGAGCGTGCCGGTGTGCGAGAACCCCGGCTGGACCGAAGCGTGCGCGAACAGCATCTTCGGGAAGCGCGGCGAATGCTCCGAGCGTATAGATGCCAAGCCCAGGAAGGAGCGCTCCGAGGCGTTCATCGATGCCACATGAAACCGGAAGCCTACTGAGGAAGGTAGCTGATTTGCCCGGTTCAACGATCCGCACATCACCTGAGGGAAGGAGCGCGGCGAGCGCACTTCCATTCACGTCTGAACTATCAACGGTTGCGGCCTGGAGCGCTGCGAACCGGCTATCGGCAATGCCCACGCGTGCTTCTAAAGAACCTGCGGCATGCACCACTTGCAGCAGAGCGTTCGCTGCCTCGGCCTCTCCGCCGTAATAACGGGCGGGTCCCCGAGCTCGCATCGCGACAAGTCCAGGACGTAGCGTTTCAATCTGCGGAACAAGCTCAGTGAGCTGTGCGAGTAGATGGGTGAAGTCTCGCGTTTCTGTAGGCGTTGCTGTAGGGGGAGGCAATGTGTGCTCTTCCCACTCAGGGATTCGTACCACGATGACGCGTTCTGGTCGCATAGCTACACCGCTCGTAATAGCGGGGCCTCGGTGGCATGGTGCTGATCTACAGTGAACGTGTTATGCGACCAGCTCACAACATGCTGCCTCGTGCCACGCCGATCTTCTGACTGCACCGTGAGCTGCTTGCTTGAGAGCGCGCCATACCCTGAACCGAGTCCTGACCACCGTGATTTCATGACGGTGAGTCGTGATTCGCTGCGCACCCAATCGCCCACGACTACGAGCGCAGAACCATGCTCTCTGAGCCTGGCAGAAATTCGCTCGACTTGAGCGGGAGAGACGCGCGCGTCGAAGCGTGCGACGACGACGGTGAGTGTTTCGCTCAGTGTGCCAGCAAGAGAGAGGGCATGTGAGCCGGGGTCTGGAATGAGGACGCAACGATCTAGCGCGATGCCGAGCGAAGCAGCCGCCTCAGCCCCAAAAAATGGACACCCGAGCACACCGCACCAGGCGCCACCACGAGAGGCTTCAACGAGAAACGCAAGCGCAAGCTGCCAAGACCCTCGTACCGCGTATGTTGAACCGGTGTGAAGCGCCCCGCCAGGGAGCAGGGGTGAGAGACCAGGGGGAGTTGGAAGCGCACGTTCACCGAGCCGGAGCGGCTGCATCTCGTTGATGCGCTGCTGGAGGGAGGGGAGCGCAGCGGTGATATTCATGCGACCATATTCGAACATATGTTCGAATAAATCAAGCTGAATGTGTGGGCGCCCGCGTGTCGGTAGAGCCGCGTAGGATGGAGGGGATGAATGAGGAAGAGCTTGAGGAATATGAGCGTGAGGCGGAACTCTCGCTATTCCGGGAATACCGCGATATTTCGAGTCAGTTTCGCTACGTCGTAGAGACAGAGCGTCGCTTTTACCTCGCGAATGAGGTTGATCTGAAGCGGCAAGACGCTGGAAACGATTTTTATTTCGAACTCACCATGAATGATGTCTGGGTGTGGGACGTCTACCGGTCGGATCGCTTCGTGAAGTCAGTACGGGTGCTTACCTTCAAAGACGTAAACGTTGAAGAGCTGTCTGCACGCGAACTCAAGCTGCCACAAGAATTATCTATCGACGAGTAACGCGCTTTACGTCTTCTTCACACGTCGCATGTAGGCGGTAACACGGGGATTCTTGCGTAAAACTGTCGTTATATCGACAGCCACTGAAATCCGTGCTGCACGCTGGAACGATGAGTTACCGGAATGTATTGACGAGGAAAATCGGCGCGCTGTTGTCAGGTGTGGTGCTGCTCGGCACGATGCCGCTCGGCACGGCGCTGCTCGGCACGGCGCCGCCCGGCCCACAGGCAGGAAGTGCGAAATGGCAGCCGCCGGTCGGGGATCCGCTGCGCGTATCTGGCCCGTATCGAGCTCCCGCTTCTCCGTACGCCTCGGGACACCGTGGTATCGACCTTCCTGCCGGGCCTGGAAATTCGGTTACGGTTCCTGTCGGTGGAAGCGTAAGTTTTGTTGGGCATGTGGTGGATAGGTCGGTGCTGTCGATCCGCGTTGATGCGCACACGGTACTCACCTTTGAACCGCTTGAGACTCATCTTCGTGAAGGAGACAGCGTAGCGCGCGGGGATGTGGCGGGTGTTGTTGGGTCGGGCGGGCACTGTGGATCTGAGTGCGTGCATGTAGGGGTTCGCGTTGATGGTGCGTACGTAAACCCCTTGCGTTATTTCTTTACTCAGCCAGTCTTGCTGCCCTGGTGATCATCGTTTCCGATCCTCACGGTCTAGGAGGCCTAAGCCCGCGGATGGGCTTGACGGTATGTCTCTGAGAGGCGCTCCATCGAGACGTGTGTGTACACCTGCGTGCTCGATAAGCTCGAGTGCCCGAGGATTTCTTGTACTACGCGTAGATCGGCTCCGCCGTCAAGAAGATGGGTCGCTGCGGTGTGACGCAGGGTGTGCGGCCCGCGGGGACCCCCACCGGGTTCTTCGTGAAGTTCGCGTGACACGAGTCGATAGACCGCACTGCTACTGAGCGCAGCACCGCTACGGTTCCCAATGAACAATGCGGTTTGTGCGGCCAGGGGAGAGGAGCCTGCATTCCGGCCGAGGAGCGGCCCGCGCCCCTCGGCGAGGTAGCGTTCAACTGCTCGTGCGGCTGGTGCACCGAGTGGAACCACACGTTCCTTATTGCCTTTGCCCACGACCTTGACGCTGCGGGATCGTGCGTCATATCCATCGGGTCGCAGCGAGGTAAGTTCTGATACTCGGAGAGCGGAAGAATAGAGAAGCTCGAGAATCGCGTGATCCCGTATTTGCTCGGGATCACCCCCGGAGGCTCGAGCCGCCGCCCGGTCCAGCACCCGCCCCATCTGCTCCTGAGAGAGCACCCGCGGGAGAGCGCGGGGCGTTTTGGGAGTACGCAGACGCGACGCTGGGTTCCCGGGCACTAAGCGACGTGACTCGAGCCAGGTGCCAAATGATTTGAGTGTGGCTACATGTCGAGCGAGAGTTGCGGGTGCGAGTCCTTGTTGTTGTCGCTCCCAGAGCCAAGCACGAAGCAGCTCGAGGTCTAGACGGTCGAGAGTTTCTATATGCTGCGCACCCGCGTACTCGGCAAAATGCGTGAGATCTTTGCGGTACGAGCGGATGGTGTGCTCAGAGTATCCATACTCAAGCCGCGCTGTTTCTAGAAACGCGTTTGCTGCCTCCATGATCCTCATATAGGTATTCTTCCAAGTGGAACCAGGAAGTCCGTTTGCCCGGTGGCGTTTTGAGGTTTCCGCAAAAATATGAAATCAACTCGAAATCTGCCCCAACTCGTACTAGCATACGAATTGGGGCAGGGGGATACCCGTGGGGGGTTATTGCGCTAAGGGTTATTGGGGCCCTTGCGCGCCAGGGTTTCTAACGTTGAGACGCACAAGCTGATGTTGTGTGTGCTGAACACTGTCCCGTAATTGGGGCGTTGACATGTGTGTTGTGTCGACGCAACAGATAATTCACGCAATACGGGGTAGGGGGTGAGCGTGAGCATACGCAGAATCTTTCAACGAGCCATCGGGCGTGTGCCCGCCGCAATGGCCGCAATAGTTGCCGTCGTTCAGAACCCCGGAGTAATGATCCCGGTGCGGCTGCGTAGATCTTTGAGGGAATCGGCCAACGCGTCTGCTGGTGCTGGTTTACCAAAACAGAATCCTTGGGCGAGGTCCGCGCCCAGTTCTTGCGCGAACGTGAGCAAAGCGTCGTTTTCGACACCCTCGACAAGCAGTTGGGCCCGTACATCGCGAGTAACAGTAATGAGCTTGTCGAGACGGCGGCGTTCTGCGGGGTCAGTGAGAGCTGCGCAAAACAGTGCTCTGTCAATCTTGACTACGCTAGGTTGGCCTTGCCGTATCCGTGATTCGTTCGCGGCATACGCGCCCGCATCATCGATGATGAGCAAGCCTCCAAGGTCGCAGACTCGGCGGCGGATCGTACCAGTGTCTGCGCAGGTTTCGCCCTCAAAGAGCTCAAGTCCCCACGGACGATCCATGTACGTCAGTGCGTTTTCGAGCTCAGGATGTAAAACGGTGCTGCCAGATGCATTGACGGTAAGAAAGCAATCGGGCGGGAGTGCGGTTTCGGCGGTATCGCCAGCAAGTGCGATGAGATCGATCTCAAGCTCTTCACGCGTGCCGTTTGCTTCTGCGATTGCGAGTTGCTTGAGCGGAGTCGTTCCGTCGGCAAAACGCGCGAGTGCTTCGAATCCAGTGACCTGCCAATGTGCAAGATCAACCATTGGGTGGAACACGATCTGCGCACCGCGAGTGTCCACTTGTCTTCTGGAAGAGCTTCTGTCGGAGGCCACGATTCAGTGTATCGGACTGAGGTGTGTGCCGGTGATCGTAAAGCGAGAAGTAGAGGAGATGGTGTTGTGAGTTCACTTACTGATACTGCTACACGGTCCGAGGGAGTCAGATGGCTTCGCTCACGACGGCTTCGCCGCTCCGGCCGAGTCAATGTATTCTCCATTGTTACCGCGGGCCTCATGTCGCTATTCGGCGTTCTCGGAGTCTTTGAACTATTTGAAGACGACATCACTCGCTTCGAGACCTACCTGTCGATAGGCACGCTTATTGCCGGTTTCCTTGTGGGAGGCTGCGTTTTCTTATTCAAACGAGAGCTCCCGTATTGGTTTGGGATCGTTCTCATAATCCTTCATGCCGCGATACAGGTGTATTACCTCGGTTTCTCTGACGAGGGCCAGAACGCGATCGCTGGTCTCCAAGAGCTGCCGGTCATGGGAATGTATTTCGCATGGTTCTATGGTCCACGAATCGCACGGGTCGGTCAGGCGCTCATTCTTGTCGCAGTGATGTGGGCAGCACTAGGAGGCATGTTCACCACTGCGGTGCCCGTTCTCGGCGTTCCGAACCTTGTTGGCGTCACAATGTTCACTTGGTTGTGTGTGGAGGTAGGTCTCCTCATGCGAAAGAGGGTCTGGGGAGAGGCGCAGACTGACGAGCTCACAGGCGTGCTCAATCGCAGAGGGTTTGTGGCTCGCGCACAGAAAGAACTTGAACGGGCGAAGCGCTACCGCTATCCACTCAGCCTGGCCATAATCGATCTGGACGATTTCAAGCACGTGAATGACACTGGCGGGCACGCCGCCGGTGATGACCTGCTTCGTACCTTGACGACCCAGTGGAAGTCACTCTGCCGTTCTTCCGACCTGGTCGGACGGCTTGGAGGAGATGAATTTGTTATTTTGCTACCGGAATCCCATCTTGCGGAGAGCGAAGTGGTGATGGGGCGTCTTCGTCAACTCGCAGTTCATCCTTGGTCGTGGGGTATCGCCGAGGTGGAGTCAGGGGACACCCTCGAGCAACTCCTCCAGCGTGCCGATGAAGCGATGTATGGGGAGAAGCGCTCTCGCAGTGCACAGGACTCCTAGTGAACTACGTGGGAGTGGAAAGTGCGCTTCTGGTGAGTGTCCAGAGGACCGTTCCACCACTCGTGTTGACTCGCTGTTCTACGTGACCCAAGAGTTCAAGTTCGGTAAGTGCTTCTCGTGCTTCCTGCTGAGTGATTCCGGCGTGCTTCGCTACCTTGTCAAGCTGTTGACCTCCTCGCAGCGGTAGTGCGTCGAGAATTCGAACATGCACCGAAGGCTGCCGACTGGAGACATCTTCCGAATCAGATCTAAGGAGATTGTGCCCGAACAGTGTCTCTGAACTTGCGCCCAGGAGATCGAGCAGTTCAGCTCCGTTCGTGATGAGTGACGCTCCGTATTCTCGAACGAGTCGATGGCACCCCGCAGACGTTGCAGAGGTGATAGGGCCAGGAACCGCTCCGAGTGATCTGCCGATTTCAGCGCCGTGGCCTGCGGTGTTCAGCGTTCCCGACCGGATGCCTGCCTCTGTAATAAGTATCGCGCGAGAGAGTGCTGCGATGAGTCGATTGCGCTGCAAAAAACGCCACCGGGTTGGGGCCGCACCTGGTACGAGCTCAGAACACACCGCGCCATGGTCGGCAATGCGTGAAATGAGCTGATCGTGAGATGCGGGATATGGTCGATCTGCGCCTCCCGCAAGGACTGCGACGGTAGAGGCTTCGACCGCGAGGGCCGTTCGGTGTGCAACCGCGTCGACCCCGTACGCGGCACCGGAGACGATAGTGAATCCTGCGGTGCAGGCGTCTCCGGTGAGTTCAGCCGTGATCTGACTGCCATAGCCTGTGCAGGCGCGCGCTCCGACGACCGCGAGTGACGGTTGCGAGAGTAACGCTGGAGTTCCGCGTACCCACAATGCGAGTGGCATATGGGAGCCAAGATCGTTGAGTGCCTCTGGCCAGTCTGGGTCCTCTGGAATGAGGAGTCGCATGTCGAGCGTTGCCGCGCTATGTAAATCAGCCATCGTTGCCGCTCGGTCAAGACGTGGGCGCCAACGCTCGAGTGCGTTTGTGAGCTGTGATGGTGGGAGAGATTCGAGATCGGTAGATTGCAATGATTGCGCGAGGTCGTGGCCGCTAGCTCGAGACATGAGGAAATCAAGTGCAGGAAGAACCCCGAGCGTCTCGATAAGCGATCCGGCGATCGCATCTCCTGGTTCACAGACTCTCGACCAAATTGATCGGGCAAGACGGACTGTGGTATTCCCATTGCCCCCACTCAGCGGTTCTGTGAGGCGGCAGAGCTCGAGATCATCGAGAAGTGTTGAACCTGCCCCAGTGGACGGTGATTCATGGTTCATGCTGGTACTCCTCCTCGTAGTTCCAATGCTCGTGCGAGTTCACGGCGACCCGGCTTGTCCTTCCCTGCGAGGTCAGCGATAGACCAAGCGAGTCGCAGCGTTCGGTCGTACCCACGCATTGTGAGCGCGCCTAGGGAGAGCGCACGATCGATGATGAAGGTTTCTTCTTTGGGAAGGCGAAGCTCGGAACCCCGAAGCCAGTCACCGGTTACTTCACTGTTGACACTCCAAGGCGTGTGGGAGAGTCGAGCTGAGGCGCGAACCCGAGCCTCGTTCACACGATCGAGGAGCTCTGAACTCGTTGCGCGTGATTGTCCCGTTGCCTCTTGATACTGCGCGTTTGCGACACGACGTACGGTGAGTCGCAGGTCTATTCGGTCATTCAATGGGCCAGAGATTCTCTGCATGTATCGCACACGAGTGGCAGGTGTACACCGACATTGAGGTGCAGTTTCTGGTGATCCCGCGTTTCCGCAGGGGCAGGGGTTGGCGGCAAGAACGAGTTGGATTCTCGCGGGAAGCGTCGTTCGTACGTGAGCGCGCATGATGTCGATTGTTCCTGACTCAAGTGGCTGCCGGAGGTCGTCCAGTACCTTTCTTCCAAACTCCGGAGCTTCATCTAAGAAGAGCACTCCGTGGCAGGCACGTGTGAGCGCGCCAGGTCGAATTCCGCGGCTTCCTCCACTCCCAGAGATTGCCGCCGAGGTTGCAGTGTGATGTGCGCGCACGAAGGGTGGTCGGGTTATCAGAGCGTCTACCTGTGTTCCATCGAGCGAAGCAATGCTGCTCACCGTGAGTGATTCACTGGGCGAAAGGTCGGGCAGGATCGTTGGAAGTCGCTCGGCTAGCAGAGTTTTACCCGCGCCTGGAGGGCCAAGAAGTGAAACATGGTGTCTGCCCGCAGCAGCGATGACCATCGCCTCGACTGCTTCGGGTTGCCCAACAACATCAGCCATGTCAGGGATATCTTTGTGACGAGGTGGCTCAGGTGAAGCCTGGGTAGACAATGGTGGACCTTGGGGCGATTCCTGCATCTTGAGTCGATCTCCGCGATGCCATGCGACAGCACGCATAAGATCGCTCACTTCAATCACCTCGAGTCCGTGAACCAAGCGTGCTTCCGCACCCCCTTCGTGGGGAACCATCACTCGCGTGAATCCAAGTTCCTTTGCCGCAATGACGGCGCTCAGAAGCCCCACTGGTCGTCGGACACTTCCATCGAGTCCAAGTTCTCCAATATGCGCTGTCTCTGCAAGCCGAGAGATGGGAAGGTGCTGTGAGGCAGCGAGAGCTGCAAGTGCGATTGCGAGATCGAAGCTTGAACCCTGCTTGGGCAGTGCGGCCGGCGCAAGGTTAATTGTGACCAGGCGGTCAGACAAAGGAAGCCCAGCCTGCGCGGTCGCGGTGCGTACTCGCTGTTTGGCCTCTGAAAGTGAAGCATCGGGGAGCCCGATAATGACCATTCCGGGGAGTTGTTGGGATACAGCGGCCTCTACCATGACCGTTGTGCCTGCGAGGCCAGTGAGAGCAATTGCTGCGGCTTGGCAGACGCGTCTGGTCACGAGATGCTCCGAAGATGGTCAACTTGCGGTGCGGAAGTGTTCGGTTCGAGCGTGATCCCGACTCCGTCGATGCGAAGTCTGCTTCCACGAATGTTTCGTTCTCGAGACCATTCGAGGAGCAATCGCCGCAGCCTTGCTACTTTTTGTGGAGTGATCGCTTCAAGCGGTGAGCCGAACCCTGTTCCGCTGCGAGTCTTCACCTCGACCGCGACAGTAGTTTTCCCTTCCCTCATGATGAGATCGAGCTCGCCGTAGCGACAGCGCCAATTTCGCTCAATGAGGTGAAATCCGCGTTCCAGTAGGTACTGCTCAGCTAAGTTTTGCCCTTTGGCTCCGAGGGCCTGATTGCGGAAGCCTCTCGAAGGTTCATGTGTGGTCGGTAATCTGTTCATTCATGCCTCCTGTCTGTAATCCTGGGTGGATCAAGCGAGTCGTTCAGGCAAAGAACGGGAAATGTGGATAACTCTGCGCGCGTTTCGTTGAGAAGCCTGCTGTGCACGAGGTGCCCGCACGGTTCTACGCTGCGCATTGCGGATGGTAGACTTGGCAACTGCATCTCGTAAGAGGTGACTTCGCGTGCCCACTTGTCAGTGTGAAGCCATCGGTCCCTGTAAAGGGCGGTCGAACCTGAGGGCACTAGGATCTGGTCGCATTTGCGACCGATAACAACCGAAAGGTGCGGGCCACCGCACCAGAAAAGGAGAACGGCAATGGCCGTCGTAACCATGCGTCAGCTGCTCGACAGCGGCGTTCACTTTGGACATCAGACCCGTCGTTGGAACCCGAAGATGAAGCGGTTCATATTCACTGAGCGCTCGGGTATCTACATCATCGACCTGCAGCAGTCACTCACCTACATCGACGCAGCGTATGACTTCGTAAAGCAGACTGTTGCGCGCGGTGGATCGGTGCTCTTCGTCGGTACCAAGAAGCAGGCTCAGGAAGCTATCTCTGAGCAAGCAACCCGAGTGAACCAGCCATTTGTGAACCAGCGCTGGCTCGGTGGACTCCTCACAAACTTCCAGACCGTCACCGGTCGTCTCGAGCGAATGAAAGAGCTCGAACAGCTCGATTTTGAGGGTGGCACCTCTGGCTTCACCAAGAAAGAACTCCTCCTGAAGAAGCGAGAGCTCGACAAGCTTCAGAAGTCTCTCGGTGGAATCCGTCACATGAGCAAGACCCCTTCGGCTCTCTGGGTGGTTGACACCAAGAAAGAGCACCTCGCGATCGACGAGGCCAAGAAGCTGGGTATCCCAGTGATTGCAATCCTCGATACGAACTGTGACCCAGACGAGGTGAGCTACCCGATCCCGGGCAACGACGACGCGATCCGCTCGGTTGCACTGCTCACCCGCGTGATTGCTGATGCTGTGGCAGAGGGCCTCATGGAGCGCCACCAGAAGCCTGCTGAGGGCGATGCTGCTGCTGAGCCACTTGCTGAGTGGGAAGTCGAACTCCTGGGAGCAGATAAGGCCGAGGAACCGGCTGCCGAGGCTTCGACCACCGAAGCGGCAGAAACGCCTGAAGCAGCAGAGGCGCCCGAAGCTCAGGCTCCTGCGGCTGAAGAAGCTGCTGCAGAAGCTCCCGCTGCCGAGTAACGAACCCTATACATTCTGGAGTGCGAGGCGCTCTGCGTCTCGCACTCCGTCGAACTAATACGACAAGGAGTCACACAATGGCTGCAGTAAGCATGGCCGCTGTGAAGGAGCTGCGCGACCGTCTCGGTGCCGGCATGGTTGACAGCAAGAACGCACTCGTTGAAGCCGAGGGCGACATTGAAAAGGCAATCGAGATCCTTCGTTTGAAGGGCTTGAAGGGAGTCGCAAAGCGCGGCGACCGTGAAGCGAGCGAGGGGCTCGTTGCTGCGAAGCAGAGCGACAACGCCGCAACGATCATCGAACTTGTTTGCGAGACTGACTTTGTGGCAAAGAACGAGAAGTTCATTGCACTCTCAGAGCAAGTACTCGACGCAGTTGTTGCCGCGGGTGCAAGCAACGCAGAGGAAGGTCTTGCGGCCTCAGCGGGGGATAAGACCGTTGCTGAACTTATCAATGATGAGTCGGCAATTATCGGTGAGCGCATTGTGCTTCGTCGTGTGGATCGCGTTGAAGCTCCTGGCACCGCCATTTATCTCCACCGCACATCGAAGGATCTGCCACCGCAGATCGGCGTGGTTGTTGGCTACGAGGGTGCAGACGACAAAGTCGCACTGAGCATTGCTCAGCACATTTCCTTCGCAGAGCCTCTGTACGTGAACCGTGATGAGGTTCCGGCTGCTGACGTGGAGAAGGAGCGCGAGATCGTTACTGAGATCTCGAAGAACGAAGGCAAGCCTGAGGCTGCACTTCCGAAGATCGTCGAAGGGCGACTGAACGCTTTCTTCAAGCAGGTTGTACTCAACGAGCAGGTACACGCGCTCGATGCAGAGAAGCGCGATGTTGCGAAGGTTGCTGATGCCGCAGGTATCAAGGTGACCGGATTTACCCGCTGCAAGGTGGGCGCTTAACTTCATGCATCAAGACCCGGGCCGAAGCGGCCCGGGTCTTGTGCTGTGTGGGCGCTAGGCTTGTAAATTAGGCAAAGTTTCGCGTTCGCGACAGGAATTGGATCCTGGCGAATGCCGATGACATCTGCGAAGCAGTACGAACGGAGAATGCTATGACTGACCTATCGGACCGCAAGCGAAGAGTGTTACTCAAGCTTTCTGGTGAGGCATTTGGCGGTGGCACACTCGGCGTAAACCCAGATGTTGTGAGCCAGATTGCCCGAGAGATCGCGGCATCGCTCCAAGATGCAGAAGTGGCTGTTGTGGTCGGCGGGGGCAATTTCTTCCGGGGGGCTGAACTTTCCCAGCGCGGCATGGATCGAGGTCGTGCTGACTACATGGGAATGCTCGGCACGGTCATGAACGCGCTGGCACTTCAAGATTTCCTTGAGCAGGCGGGAGTTGAGACCCGAGTTCAATCTGCAATCACCATGACGCAGGTCGCTGAAACCTATATTCCGTTGCGCGCGATTCGCCACCTGGAAAAGGGCCGCGTGGTCATATTCGGCGCTGGTGCCGGTCTTCCATATTTCTCTACCGACACCGTTTCCGCACAACGAGCGCTTGAGATCCACGCAGACGAAGTGCTTGTGGCGAAGAATGGCGTTGATGGTGTCTACACTGCTGATCCGGCGAAAGATCCGAACGCAACGCTCATTAGCGATATTAGCTATGGAGAAGCCCTGGTGCAGGGACTCAAGGTAGTTGATTCAACCGCGTTTAGCCTATGCATGGATAATGGCATGCCGATGCGAGTATTTGGCATGGAACCCGCAGGAAACGTGACAGCAGCAATCCGCGGCGAGAAGCTCGGCACCATAGTCCACAGCTAACTCGCGCCAGCAATCATTTGTGTGCTCCGACAATCACAGCGGTGCACCGCTAAACTTGAAAGCACTGCATACTGCCGGTAGGCAGTTCGTGCAGTCAGAATTCGTGGAGGAGAAGCAGCGTGATCAATGAGGTCTTTGCAGACGCCAAAGAGCGTATGAACAAGGCAGTTGAAGCGGCGAAGGAGTCGTTCGCTACTGTGCGAACAGGGCGCGCAAATCCTGCCCTGCTTCAGAACGTGAGTGTGGACTACTACGGGACACCAACCCCACTTCCGCAACTTGCTTCAGTGACAAACCAAGACGCACGCAGCCTGTTGGTCACCCCCTATGACAAGGGCGCGATGAAGGGGATCGAGCAAGCGATCCGCGATATGCATAATCTTGGTGCGAACCCCTCGAACGACGGTAACGTGATTCGTGTCACGCTCCCTGAACTCACTGAGGAGCGTCGCAAGGAATTCGTCAAGATTGTGAAAACACGCGCAGAAGACGCGCGTGTTGCAGTTCGCAACGTGCGTCGCAGCACGAAGGACGAACTCGATGCGTTGAAGAGTGAAGTCGGCGAAGATGAGGTTGCTCGCGCCGAAAAGGAACTTGAGGCATTGACGAAGCAGTTTGTCGATCAGGTTGATGACGCTCTCAAGCGTAAAGAAGCAGAGCTTCTGGAGGTCTGAGCTCCATGACGGAGAAGGGCCGACGCGACGAGATTCGAGCGCAAATCGATTCAACGCGCGCTCATCTCGAAGCTGCGAATGCCCGCATTGAGCAGCGAGCAGGTCGCAATCTGTTCCTCGCAATTGGTGTCGGGCTGTTGTTCGGCGCAGCTTTTCTCGGCAGCTTGTTCATCGTCAAAGATCTCTTCGCGGTGTTCGTGCTCGTCATCGCTGTGGTCGCATCTATCGAGCTTGCGACAGCATTTCGTGTTGCTGGAAGAAGGGTGCCGCGGATTGGGGTCGCGCTCGGCGCGATTATGATCATCGCTGCGGCCTATTTCTGGGACGCTGAGGGGATGTTGCTTGGCCTCTTCGCTGCCGCAACGCTGCTCACTCTCTGGCGACTGATTGAAGGTCTGTTCGCACGTTCTTCAATCGTGCCCAAGACACTCGTGCGCGATGTCTTCTCGGGGCTTTTTGCGCTCGTGTATGTGCCATTCTTGGCCGGATTTGCGGTGTTGTTGCTTGCCGCGCCGAGCGGTGAGTGGTGGGTATTTGCAATGGTGCTTCTCACTGTCTCGGTCGACATCGGTGCGTATGCGGCGGGTGTAACTCTCGGTAAGCACAAGATGACGCCCCGGATTAGCCCAAACAAAACCTGGGAAGGTTTTGGAGGGGCCGCGATTGCCGCCATGGTAGCTGGCGTCATTGTTTCCGTGTATGCGCTTCAAACGCCGTGGTGGGTAGGCATCATTTTTGGTGCTCTTGTGCTGCTCACAGCTACGGGTGGAGATCTCACGGAGTCGCTGATAAAGCGAAATCTTAAAGTTAAAGATATGAGTAATTGGATACCAGGGCACGGTGGATTGCTCGACCGGTTGGACTCCCTGTTGCCCTCGACAGTTGTCGCATACGGACTTGCTCTCGTGCTTGGAGTGGTGGCGTCTTGAGTGGGGAATCACAGGTGAATAGTCCATTTCCGATGACGAAGGGCCGAGTGAAGGGCTATCAGCCTAAACAGGTCGATGAGTTCCTCGACCGTGCGCGAACCGCGTACGAGGACAGTGAGGCACCACCGCTCACCGCGGCAGATGTTCGAAACCTGGCGTTCAAGCTCCAGCGTCATGGGTATGTTCCCAGATACGTAGATGCGGCACTTGACAGGCTCGAAGATGTGTTCTTCGAGCGTGAGCGCCGCGCCCAGATGCGAGAAGTCGGTGAGGATGCGTGGTGGCAGGCTACTCGAGGTCTATTATCTGAGGTTCGTGGGCGGATCGATCGCCCACGTGGCAAGCGTTTCCGCAGGCGTGGCTGGTTTGCCAGGGGGTACCGTCGTTCTCAGGTCGACGCATTTCTCGACCGAATAGGTGAGATGTTCAGGAACCGTGAGGTGTCTGTGACGTCGAGTGAGGTTCGGGAAGTCGTGTTCCACCCGCAGTGGAGAGGGTACGACGAAGCACAAGTGGACGCCTTGCTCGATTCGCTCGTGGACATCATCCTTTCGACCAGGTAAGGGAATGAGCACAAGTCCTGCCTTGGCCATTTCCCCTCGTTGATATAGAATCGTTACATTGTGACTTCTGAGATGACGCATTCAAAACTTTCCTGGACAAAGCTTCGCTCCGTACTAGCAGTGTCTTCAGTGGCAGTATTCCTCGGAGCTGCGGTTGCGGCTCCACTGACTATTCCTGACGCTCAAGCTGATACTGCTGCGATGCAACTCGACGATCGTCTGTACCAAGAGTTCGTACCAAATGCCGATCCCATCGATGATCTTGTGCTTCCAGATGTGCCCTTGGAGAAGCTTCCGGATCCAGAACCTGAACCCGAGCCAGAGCCCGTTGCGGCCGCTTCAGCTGAGCCGGCAGCACCTGCGGCACTGCCAAAGTACACGGGTGGAGGTTCGCCAGCAGAGTGGATGTCAGCCGCCGGAATTGCTGAATCTGACTGGAGCTACGTCGACTTCATTGTGAGCCGGGAGAGCGGCTGGAACCCGAATGCTACGAACCCATCGTCGGGGGCGTGTGGACTCGTTCAGGCCCTGCCGTGCAGCAAGGTGCCAGGCAGCGGATACAATCCTGTCGATAACCTGCGCTGGGCAAATGGTTATGCTGTGGGACGTTACGGAAGCTGGGCCCAAGCCTACGCGTTCTGGACGAGCAACCACTGGTGGTAATAGGTGGCTCGCAGGCGAGGACCGAGTAAATATGTACGCGCTGCTTTAGGGCCACAACGTGATGTGACCCGGCTGGCCTATGGCGGCGCGAACAAGGAATACCGCGGAGGCGCGGAGTGGTTCGTACGGGAGATACCTGCTCATCGAGCCGAGAAACTTTACCGCTGCCCAGACTGCGGAACGGTTATTCCCGTTGGCCAAGCGCATGTGGTCGCCTGGAGCGCTGAGCATCTCTTCGGAGATGAGGCAGCGGTGAGAGAGCGTCGCCACTTTCACGCCCATTGCTGGAGATCGAGGTGACAGGTTCTCGTTAGCCAGTCGTTTGCGTTGCAGTCGTTGGCATTGCCGCCATTGGCGTTTCTTGGCGAAAGCGCAGGAGGTATGCGTCGTTGTGGAGTTGCCACAGCGACGAGCGTATGAGTCTCTCAGACCCGTGGGCCTCAGAGACTATTTGGATCGTGTCGTCAGCAAGGTGTGTTGTTTCTAAGACAACGTAGTCGGCGTTGCGTTCGGGATTCTCGGTCGTATGCAGCACGAATTCCTTGCGGCTCCTCAGAGTTCCGGACTCACTGATTTCTTTGAACTCGGGATGAACCAACGCAGCGATGAAGCTGCCGTTCGTGCGTACTGTGGGGGAGAACAGCGTTTGCTCGTTCCTCAGCACCTCGGCGATCGGGTCCCTCGGCGTGTCGAGTTCGAAGAGTGTGGGCGATGATGGGGGTTCCGAAGCTGCGCTCGTTTCGCCAAGACCGGGGCCGAAATCTGGATCCCCACCACGTTGAAATGCCTCAGCGACTGCACGTGCGCGGCCGTCTGCTGCCTCGTTGAGTGGATGGCCAGCGTGCCCCTTGACCCACTCAAATGTCACTTCACGACCAACGAGTGCTGCATCGATTGCTTCGAGAAGTTCGCGATTGAGCACCGGCTTTCCGTCGGACTTTCGCCATCCTCGCTGTTTCCATCCGCGCATCCATTGAGTGACGGAATTGATGACATATTGGCTGTCGCAGAGAACATGCAGTGCTTCTTCGCGACCGTCGGTTGCCCGGAGTAGATCGAGCACAGCCATGAGCTCGCCCTGGTTGTTCGTCGCACGAGGCCAGCCGCCGGCACGCCATTGCTGATCATCTATGACCCAGGCCCACCCGGCAGGGCCAGGATTTCCGAGCGCAGATCCATCTGCGGCAGCGGTGATGGTCATCGTTCGCTCTCGACGGCTTCTTCGTGCACTGGCTGCTCGACGTATGTTTCAGTGACGGTACTGAGTTTCTGAGCGTTTCCCACAACCTCACCGAGACTCTCGAAGTAGCGAGCCACGGCACCACGTTCTACCTTGAGCTGCGCCATGCGGTCTTCGGCCGCTGCGAGGACCTTTGTAGCGCGGTTCTCCGCTTCGACCCAGGTCGTTTGCGCGCGCTGTTCTGCTTCGAACACGATCTCGCTTGCTTGACGCTCGGCTTCAGCTCGAATCTCTGTCGCCGCTTGCCGTGCTTCGCTCGTGATGCGCTGGTGTTCGTCTCGCGCGGAGTCAAGTCGAGCACGCAGAGCCTGCAGTTCGGCATTCACTGTTTCGAGCTCTCGCTTCGATGCTTCTGCTGCTTCGCGCTGACGCGCCGCGAGTTCCGTTTCAAGCGCTTCGCGTTGCGATGTGATCGAGAGTGCTGTTTCTCGTGCCTCAGCAGCGAGCGCTTCTCGTTGTGTGCGAACCTCGGTCTCGGTCGTCTCCCTGAGTTCAGCGAGAGTGGCTTCTTCTTGAGTTCGGAGCTCTGCGAGTTCTGCGACGGTGTGTGCGCGAAGCAGGTCGGTCTCTTCAGTTACCGAAGCACGCTGCAGCGCAATCTCACGGGCGATTGACGCTTCTGCCTCGTCTCTCTGAGTCTGCAGTGTCTCCGCATGCTGTGCCGCTGCAGCAGCCAGCTCTCGATCTTGCGTTTCGCGCAACCGCTCCATCTCAGACTCGAATGCCTGTCGCTCGCGTTCAATCCGCAGCCCGAGACGTTCACTCTCGATTGCCAGCTTTTCTGCCGACTCCTCGCGGTTGATCCGAAGTTTCTCCTCCGCTGCGGCCGTCTCATCACGCAGACGCTGCTCGTGGTCGGCAAGTTGCGAAGCAATCCGCTCCTCGTGTATCGCAGTCTCATCGGCGAGCGCGGCATCGTGCGCTGCACGTTCGTCTGCGAGATCTTGCTCCTGTGCTGTGCGCTGTTGTTCGAGCACACGTTCATGAGCGGATCGCTCGGCATGCAACGCCTCACGCTGTTCCTGTGCTTCAATTTCAATACGACGCCGATGCTCATCCCATTCAGAGATGAGCCGATCTTGATGTGTCGTGAGTTCACGATCCAGTCGTTCTTCGTGCGCACGAAGTTCTTCTGCGATGCGATTGTCGTGAGTCTCGCGTTCTGACGCGAGTTTCGTTTCATGCTCGTTCTGTTCGCTCGAAAGCCGAGCATCATGCGCTTCGCGCTCACTCGCGAGTTGCGTGCGGTGCGCATCGAGTTCCTGAGCCAGTTCTTCCTGGTGCTCTCGTTGCTCGTCTTCCAGTCGAGTCTCGTGGGCTTCGCGCTCTGCAGCTATTGAGTTCTCGTGAGCTTCACGCTCCGCGGCGATACTGGCCGAATGGGAGGCCTGTTCCTCAGCGATTGCTGCCCGTGCCTCGGAAATCTCGGTGCCGTGGGCTTCGCGCTCTTGCAGGAGGGTTGCGTCATGCGTCTCGCGCTCTTGCAGGAGGGCTGCCTCATGCGCCTCGCGCTCTCGCATGAGGGCTGCCTCATGCGCCTCCCGTTCAGACGCGAGAGTCTCGTCAAATGTATTGCGCGCCCGGTCGCGCATCTCCGCGGCCACAGCGTCTGCTCTTTGTCTCTCGCGGAGTGCCTGCCCGGCGAGTGTCTCAAGCTCCGCAGCATGGGCGGCAAGCTCACGGGAGATTCGGCCACGATGCTCATCCTGCTCGAGCGCTATCCGCGACTCATGCTGTGCGCGCTCGCTGGAGAGCTCGCGATCGTGACGTGCACGTTCGTCGCTTAATTCAGCATCGTGTTCCGAACGTTCCTGGGCGATCTGGGCACGCAGGTTCTCGATTTCTGTGGTGAGCGAGCGCCGCTGTTCGTTGATCTCGGCAGTCAGCGTGCGTTCAAGCTCTGTGTAGTGCTCTTCGAGTGTGGTTTCTTCAGCCTGTTTTCTCGACGCGAACTCCGCGCGATTCCGCTCATTCTCAAGCTCGAGTCTCGCGCGTTCAGCGGCGGCCTCTCGTTCATACTCTTCTTTTTGCTTGGCAAACTCGGCCGCGGCAACTTCGGTTTCGCTGTTCAGCACTTCTGCCGCTTGCTGAGCTTCGGCGGTGAGCCTCTGCGCCTCAGACGCTGCCTGGGCGAGTCGAGCACGCGCATCCCGGTCGGATGTTTCAAGACGAGTCTGTGCTTCGCGCTCAGCAGAAGCGATCGTCTGAGCCGCCGAGGCGTGAGCTTCTGCGAGTAGCCGATCGCGTTCAGCGCCCAGATCCGCAGACTGCCTGGCGACATCAGTCCGGGTACTGCGGATCATGACTTCAGCTTGCTCATTGGCCGAGCGGAGGAGTTCGTCGGCTCGGGTTTGGGCCTGTGTGAGGAGCCTCGTTGCCTCTTCCTCGCTTGAGGCGCGGAGCTTTGCGGCATCGAGATCAGCCTGAGCCATGAGGTTCTGGGCGTGCTGCTCTGCGAACTGGAGGCTCTTCTCGACTCGGAGCCCAAGTCCCGAATAGCCGGTGGCTCCAAGCTCAGTCACCTGCGACTGAAGGTCCGAGATGAGTTGTCGTTGCTCTTGACCAGAACTTACCGACTGCTGATGCGCGGCCTGTAGTGATTCGAGATGCGAGCGCAACGTCGCAATGTGGCCGTTGAGTGCGCTGATCCGTTCATCTACTTCTTCTCGTTTATACCCACGAAAAGCTGGTGTGAACTGCTGAGGTGAGTCGGACACAAATCCTCCGGTGAAGTGTTTGGCGTGTGCCTCTTGCGGCGCTCTCGACAACACGCTGGGCAGTTGAACCAATGATAGCTGTACTGCCTTTGCCTGCGGTGACTACAACCAATCCAGCGCACACTCTGAAAGCTCGGGTACCGTTATACGGTTGATACGTTTTGCGCACCTGCGCATCCACTGACTGAAAGCGGGAGGAACCTCGTGAGATATGTGCTTGCCATTGCGGCGCTCGCCATTTCAGGGGTGCTGTTACTCCTCGGAATTGGGCAGCGCACATTTCTTGCGGGCCCCGTTGAGATCGTGCATCCGGTGACGTTTGAAGATGACGTTATGTATGCGGTTGTTGACGGTGAGCAGCTTTCCAAGGTTCCAGGGCAGGCCAATATTCTCATGCGCGGTGAGGCTGCGTTCGCTGCAGTTGCCAAGACGCGTGATATTGCTGGTTGGCTCGCCCCATTCGGGTATGAGCAAGTTGTGGTGGATCCGGCGGAGACGCGGGCATCGAGCACACCGGTCCCTGCTGAGGCTCCAACTACAGACCTCCTTGAGGTAACAGAGGAAGGCGCCGTGGTGCCACTCGACCCTCGTGGGAGCGATCTGTGGCTCGATTCCCGAAGCGGTGAGAATGGGGTGTTCAGGCTGCCGGTTTCGCTTGCCGAGAATCAGTCAATACTGATCTCCGGCAATGGTGAAGATCCAATTCCGTCTGGCACATCGATCGCATGGGTCCAGGAGAGAAATACGCCGTGGGCAGGGCCGCTGCTCGCTGCCGGCGGGGCATTCGCATTGCTTGGCGCAGCGCTCTATCTCATCGCCTTCGATCGTGACAAGCGTGCGCTCGGGCCACGCCGCGGGCGCAGGGGACCATTCCTCGGCGTGCAGAACGTTGTCGGGGGTGTCCGGAGGCGCGGATCCGATTCCCCCGTTCCAGAAGGACCAAAGCAGGGTGGTCGCTCAAGCGCTCCTGAACTGCCAACAGGGCGGATCGAGGAATCCGAGATTCCTGATGCAGAATCCGTGACAGAAGATACCGGCGAGATCATTCTTGAGCCCCAAGACGACTCGGGCGCAAGATCGTCGGGCGGCACAACAGAGGAAATAGTTGTGGAAGACGAGAGCGACACAGGACCTGGCAAGACTGAGACGAAGGGGGACAAGCATGCGGAATAGGTCACGGCGCTCGAACCGTCTCGCGCACGTCGGCGCGGCTCTTGGACTTTCAGCCATGCTTATGGTCTCGGGGTGCTCTGCCGAATACTGGCCAGACTTTTCGCCCGAGCCTGAAGAAATTGAGACGGCGAACGGGTCGGCCGAGAACGACCTCGCGACCGTACCGGTGAATGAAGCGCAGATCCAAACCATTATCGATCGAGTGGCAATTGTCGCGGGGGTCGGTGATCAAGATTTGGACGCAGATGCGATTGCCGAGCGATTCTCTGGTGACGCGCTGGCACAGCGAACGGCAAACTACACGATTCGTAATGAAGTGTCAGATTATGGATCGACACCGGCAAAAATCACCAACAAGCTTCTGCAATACCAGCTCGTTCAGAGCACCGAATCGTGGCCGCGCACCCTCTTTGTCACGGTTGCCTCCGAGGCAAAGCAGGATGAAGATGGAAATGTGGGTGAGGCGCCTTCGCTCGCGCTCATTCTCACGCAGCGGATCGCGCAAGAGAACTTTCAGGTGAGTCGTATCATTTCGCTTCGCGGGGGAATTGAGATGCCTCAGGCCGCACCCGCAGAAGAAGGCACGGCGGTGCTTTCCGACGATATTTCCGGGCTCGTGTTGGAGCCTGGCGAGGTGGGTGCTTCGTATGCGGCAGTGCTCCAGGGGGGCTCAGACGTCGAGGAGGCAGCTCAGTTCGACCTGAACAATGATCCACTGATCGAAAACTATGGTCAGGCATGGGTAACCCAGTCGCAAGCCAAAGCTGATGCGGATGAAACTCCGCAGAAGTATTCGGTCACGGTGACGCAGGGTGAGACTCCCATTACGAGTCTCTCAACAGGCGCAGGAGGCGCGCTCGTCGCGACTACCGTTATCGAGTCGCAAGTGATTGACTCTGATGGGGGACGGTTCAAGCCGCGCGCTGAGGGTGCGGTGACCGCACTCTCTGGGCTTGAGGGGCAGCAGGATCGGATCGTGCGAGAAGTCGCACACCAGTTGCTATTCTTCGTGCCGAGTACTCAAGATGGAACACAGATTCAATTGCTCGGAGTCACGAGCGAGTTGGTTGGAGCGGGGAAGTAATTCATGGCCGGAGTAATGCCACATATTCCTGGTGGAGGAGTTGACCTCAGTCACCTCGTGCAGCGGAATCAGCAGCCCCAGGGGGGCCCTGACGGTGGCGCTGCAGCATCGCCGCAGCCTGGCAGCGGGCAGGTTGTCGACGTTCCCTCGATTGTCATCGACGTCGGTGAGGCGAACTTTGAGCAGATAGCCCAGCTTTCACAGGTTGTTCCGGTTGTTTTTGAGATCTGGTCAGCACAGAGCGAGGCGTCGAAAACTCTCAGCCCGATCTTGCTGCAGATCACGCGGGAGTTCGGTGGTCGTGTCTTGCTCGGACGCGTCGACGCTGACTCGAATCCGGGCATGGTGGGGGCATTCCAAGCACGTTCCGTGCCGACCGTAATCGCGCTGATCGGCGGGCGCCCGGTCCCGCTGTTTGAAGGTTCGCTTCCCGAGTCGCAGATTCGCGAGTTCTTCGGACAGCTCGTGCAGCTGGCCGAGCAGAACGGTGTGACAGGGAGGGTGAACGCGCCAGACATCGCGGGTGACCATGAGACGCCAGACCTCCCGGCCGAACCGCAGATACCCGCGGCCCACGTTCCGGCGGTTGAAGCCGCCGAGCGCGGCGACTACGAAACAGCGGTGAAGGAGTGGGAAGCGGTGCTGCAGAAGGCGCCGGCCGACGCACAGGCAAAGGCGGCACTCGCGCAGGTCAAGCTCCTGCTCAGACTCCAGGGACTCACAGTCGAAGAGATCCGCACCGCTGCCGCTGAGCGTCCAGACGATCTTTCCGCGCAGATGCTCGTTGCTGACCTTGATCTTTCAGGCGGTCACATCGAAGACGCATTTCTTCGGTTGCTCGACCTCTTTGCGGCGAGTGACGCCGATGATCGATCCACTATTCGCGCACGTTTGCTCGAGCTCTTCGAAGTTGTGGGAGTGAGCGATTCGCGCGTGATCGCTGCGCGAGGGCAGCTCGCAAACCTCCTCTATTAGGCCGGCAGTGGTTGTGAGATCATATCTCGATCATGCGGCGACTTCGCCGATGAGCGAGGCCGTGCTCTCGAAGTATGTTGACGCGCTTCGCACGGTCGGTAATCCAGCATCGACGCACGGGAACGGCCAGCATGCGAGCGAGCTTCTCGAGGCTGCGCGGGAACGAGTCGCGCAGTCACTGGGGTGCGACTCCGCCGAATTGGTGTTCACCGGCGGTGGCACGGAATCCATCAATCTCGCCCTCAAGGGTGTGTTCTGGGCTCGGCAACATCGCGCTAGTCGACCAGTTGTCCTTGTCGCCGACGGGGAACATCACGCGACAATCGAGGCCGCTGAGTGGCTGCGTGATGCTCAAGGTGCAGAGATTGTTTGGCTGCCGATTGACGAGCAGGGAGTGCTGCGACCCGAGACGCTCGAAGCGGCGATTGCGACTGCCGGGGCCGAGCGTATAGCGCTGCTGTCTTTTCTCTGGGCAAACAATGAAGTCGGCACAGTGCAGCCGGTAACCCAGCTGTGCAGCATCGCACGTCAAGCTGGCATTCCTGTTCATCTCGACGCGGTCGCTGCACTCGGGCAGGTGCCGCTAGATTTCTCCGC
Organism: Leucobacter denitrificans; assembly: GCA_040393365.1. GTDB lineage: Bacteria > Actinomycetota > Actinomycetes > Actinomycetales > Microbacteriaceae > Leucobacter > Leucobacter denitrificans_A. The sequence continues at coordinate 24,572 of JBEBUJ010000004.1, read as the reverse complement.
GTCTGGCGCCTCGCTCATGAGCGTGTCTGCGCACAAAATCGGAGGACCGGTGGGTGTTGGGGCCCTTGTCGTGGCTCGTGACGTAAGCATCGACCCCCTCCTGCACGGTGGATCTCAGCAGCGCGGCCGCTCTGGCACGCAGGACGTTGCGGGAGCAGTGTCGTTTGCCGCTGCGCTTGACGAGGTCATTGAACCGGGTTCGTTGCAGCCGAAAGCTGAGCACATTGCGCATCTCAGATCGCTCCGAGACCGCCTGATCGATGGTGTTCGAGCGGTGGATCCTGACGCGCTGCTCCGCGGCGCAGATCCGCTCGACGCTCGCTTAGTGGGAAACGCGCACTTCACGTTTCCTGGGTGTCAGGGGGACTCTCTGGTGTATCTGCTTGACGCGGCGGGCGTGTCTGCGTCAGTCGGTTCTGCGTGCCGCGCTGGTGTGGCGACGATCTCACACGTGCTTCTTGCTATGGGAGTGCGCGAGCAGGACGCCGTGGGAGCACTCCGGTTCACGCTCGGCACGGCGAGTAGCGCGAGCGATATCGATGCGCTGCTGGCCGCGCTTCCTCAAGCGTTGCAGCGGGCCCGTGCTGCGGGATTGAGCTGATCGCGACTTTTGCGCTGATTCTTCATCTCAGAATGCAATATCTGTGTTGAACGCCTAGACTGCTTGGGTGAAGATTCTGGCGGCGATGAGTGGTGGGGTGGATTCGGCGGTTGCCGCGGCCCGCGCCGTCGAAGCTGGACACGATGTGGTTGGAGTGCATCTGGCGCTCAGCCGAATGCCCGGCACGCTTCGCACGGGTTCGCGTGGATGCTGCACGGTTGAGGATGCGATGGACGCGAGGCGAGTCGCAAACCTGCTCGACATTCCCTTCTATGTGTGGGACTTCAGCGAGCGGTTCAAAGCAGATGTCGTCGACGACTTCATCGCTGAATACGAAGCTGGCCGCACACCCAACCCGTGCATGCGATGCAACGAGAAGATCAAGTTTGCAGCGCTCCTCGACAAGGCGATCGCGTTGGGCTTCGACGCAGTCGCGACTGGGCATTATGCCTCCCTTATCGACGGACCCCAGGGACCTGAATTGCATCGCGCGAGTGCTTGGACGAAAGACCAGTCGTATGTCCTCGGCGTGCTGACCGCGGAGCAGCTCAAGTACTGTTACTTCCCGCTCGGCGACACCCCCTCGAAAGCGCTCATTCGCGAGGAAGCTGCGGATCGCGGAATCCAGGTTTCTCAGAAGCCCGACAGCCACGACATCTGTTTCATTCCTGACGGTGATACGCGAGGATGGCTTTCCGAGCACGTGCAACGAGAACCCGGCGACATCCTCGATGAGTCAGGTTCAACGATCGGCCGCCACGATGGCGCGCACGGGTACACGATCGGACAGCGCAAGGGACTGCAGCTCGGAGTGCCGGCGCCAGATGGGAACCCGCGGTATGTGCTCTCGATTCGCCCCATCTCAAACCAAGTAGTCGTCGGGCCGAAAGAACATCTCGCCGTTTCTCATATCGCGGGAGGCCGGTTCAGTTGGGCGGGTGACCCGGGCATCGACCTCGCAGAACGCTTCGCGTGTGACGTACAGATTCGGGCTCACGCCGAGCCCGTGCCCGCGTACGCGTCGCTCGTGCCGATTTGTGAGTCGGAGCGCACGGAGCAGCACCGCGTGGGCGCGACCCACGAGGTCGTGGTCGACATCGCACTCGATCAGGCCGAGCCGTTGCTCGGAGTCGCCCCTGGGCAAACGGCCGTGCTGTATCTCGGCACTCGCGTGCTCGGGCAGTTCACCATCGACCGAGCTATTCCAGCGAATTCTGCTCGGGCCGCGTAGCATCTGCAGACTGCGCTCGTAGACTGGAGCCGTGACTGAATCATCTGAGAACCTGAGCGACTTCGAGCGCGCACGCGCCGAGTCGGAGCGGCTCACCGTAGAGATCGAGCGGTACCGTCGCGCCTATCATTCTGAGGGAGTAAGCCTGGTCTCAGACGCCGAATACGATGTGCTATTTCGGCAGCTCGAAGCGATCGAACGCGAACACCCTGAGCTCGCGGGCCAAGACAGCCCGACACAAGAAGTTGGCGCCGCGGTCGTCTCCGCAGGGTTCCCGGAACACGAGCACGCCGAGCGCATGCTCAGTCTTGACAACGTGTTCTCGGTCGATGAATTTCGCGAGTGGGCCGAGAAGACGAAGACCTCGATAGGTGCTGAGGTGCGTTGGCTTTCTGAGCTGAAGATCGATGGCCTTGCGATCAACCTTGCCTATCGAAATGGAACGCTCGAGACAGCGACAACCCGCGGTGACGGCAGGGTCGGCGAGGATATTACCGAGAACGTGCAGTTCATCCCGGTGATCCCAATGAATCTGACCGGCGATGATATTCCCGAGTTCTTTGAAGCTCGGGGCGAGGTCTTTCTTCGCACCGAAGACTTCGAAGCGTTGAACGAGCGACAGCATGAGCTACAGGAGGCGCACGCTGAGGCGCAGCGCGCGAGGGGAGTCTCCGAGGCAAAGATATCGGTGAAGTACCCGGAGTTTGCGAACGCGCGCAATACGGCCGCCGGAAGCCTGCGGCAGCGGGCCGAGAAGAAGAGCGAGTCTGACCGTGCGCTGATGCAAGCTCGACTCGGCAGGCTCTCGATGTACATGCACGGCATTGGTGCGTGGGAATCCCCGGCATTCTCTAACCAATCAGACGCGTACGAGCTCTTGAAGTCGTGGGGACTCCCCGTCTCACCCCACTCCCGAGTATTCGACTCGGTCGACGAAGTGGTGCAGTTTATTGAGGACTGCGGGGAGCATCGGCATGATTTCGAGCATGAGATTGACGGGATCGTCGTCAAGATCAATGATCTTTCGATGCACGATGAGCTGGGCGAGACAAGCAGGGCGCCTCGCTGGGCGATCGCCTACAAGTATCCGCCCGAGGAGGTGCACACGAAACTGCTTGATATCCGGATTGGGGTGGGACGAACCGGGCGCGCCACACCATACGCAGTGATGGAGCCCGTGCACGTTGCGGGATCGACGGTGAGCCAGGCGACACTGCACAATCAAGACGTCGTTCGCGCCAAAGGCGTGAAAATTGGTGACACCGTTGTGCTCCGCAAAGCAGGTGACGTCATCCCCGAGATTCTCGGCGCGGTCATCGAACGACGAGATGGCAGTGAGCGTGAGTGGATCATGCCGACTCACTGCCCCGAGTGCGGCACAGAGTTGCGGGCGATGAAGGAGGGGGACATCGATCTTCGCTGCCCGAACGCGCGTGCATGCCCGGCACAGGTTCGCGGCAGAGTCGAACACATCGGTTCGCGGGGAGGCCTCGACATCGAGGTACTGGGTGAGGTTACCGCGGCCGCATTGACGCAGCCGCAATCTGACGAGGATCCCTTGCTCATCACAGAAGCGGGTCTGTTCTCCCTCACGGAAGATCTGCTCGTTCGACACCCCTACTTTCGTAAGAAAGATGGGAGCGCATCGAAAGACGCGGAAACCTTCATTGCCGAGCTCGAAAAGGCGAAGACGAAACCACTGTGGCGACTGCTGGTCGCCCTGAATATTCGTCACGTTGGACCCGTCGCAGCGCGCGCACTCGCTGAATGGTTCGGTTCGCTCGATGCCATACGTGCGGCGAGTATCGAAGAGCTTTCTCAGGTCGAAGGGGTCGGCGGCATCATCGCTGAGTCGCTGACCGAGTGGTTCACCGTTGATTGGCACATCGAAATTGTGGATCAGTGGGCTTCAGCCGGGGTGCAGTGGTCGACTCCGGGGCACTTGGGCCCTGGAGCTGCGCGATCAGCGGACGGCGTATTGGCAGGTCTCACAGTGGTTGCAACGGGAACTCTCGAGGGGTACACGCGTGACGGAGCCAAGGAAGCGATCATTCAGGCGGGTGGAAAGGCCGCATCGAGTGTTTCGAAGAAAACGGATTATGTCGCCGCGGGACCGGGGGCTGGTTCCAAGCTAGCGAAAGCCGAGGAACTTGGGATTCCGGTGATTGGCGCTGAACAGTTTGCCGTTCTCGTGACACAGGGCCCGAGCGGGTTGCAGGAGTTATCCACAGGTGAGTGATTTCTCGCTCGTGCGATCCGATTCGTCGGTACTCTGAACGCATCTCACTCAACGAACATGGCGAATCGGAGGGGGCCGCGCGCCGCGAAGGGAATCACCATCGTGTCAACTGCTACACCAGAGCCCATTCGAAGTTCATGGGCGCTCCAAGATCCACTGCTTACTGAGTACTACGATCAGGAGTGGGGAATGCCCGTGCGCGATGAGCACGGCGTCTTTGAACGGCTGACGCTTGAGGCGTTCCAGTCAGGGTTATCCTGGTTGACGATTCTGCGCAAGCGCGATGCATTTCGCGCGGCATTTCACGACTTCGACCCAGTGCGCATTGCCGCATTTGGCGAGTCAGATGTGGAGCGTTTGCTCGCTGACGCAGGGATCATACGCAATCGACGAAAAATCGAGGCGACGATTGCTAACGCCCGCGCACTTATCAACTTGAATTCACAGGGCGAGTCACTCGCTGAAATCGTCTGGAGCTATATGCCGGAGACATCTCCGACACCGAGCGTAGATGATGAAGTGCCGAGTACCTCGCCTGAATCGGAGGCGCTCGCAAACGACCTTAAGCTCCGTGGATTTCGGTTCGTTGGGCCAACGACGATGTACGCGCTCATGTGTGCACTCGGCGTTGTTGACGTACACCTGGTGACGAGCCACCGACGCGGATGCTCAGGGCTCTGGAACGATGATGGCACACGCTTAGAGCAGTAATTTCCAGTCAATTTGCTCGAACGATCGGGTCTTCAACTCCACTCGGTAGGATGGACGGGTTCGAACCCGACTTCTTCTGATGGAGCAGCATGCCAGAGAATCATGCGGCCTCGAGCGAGATCACCACATCCACCGTGGAGCACCTCGCCGGGCTTGCCAGGATTGCACTCACCGATACCGAGATTGAGACGCTCACGAGCGAACTCGGATCGATACTCACGAATATCGCAAAGGTGAGCGAGGTCGCGACACCTGATGTTCCCGCGACAAGTCACCCGATACCGCTGAGTAATGTCACCCGCGACGACCTCGTGTCTGACGTGCTCACTCGCGAGGAAGCGCTTCAGAACGCTCCCGCGGCCGTGGATGGGATGTTCCGGGTGTCATCGATCTTGGGCGAAGAGCAGTAGGGGATGCACATGAACGAACTATTTCAGCTCACAGCCGCAGATCTCGCTGCGAAACTTCAAGCTGGCGAAGTCTCTGCAGTAGAGGCGACGCGTGCTCACCTCGACCGAATTGCGGCCGTCGACGGTGACCTCAACGCGTTCCTCGCCACGAACGAGGAGGCGTCCCTCAAAGCCGCGCGTGTGATCGATGCGAGACGGGCCGCGGGCGAGCAACTCGGTGAACTTGCGGGTGTCCCACTCGCAGTGAAAGACGTCTTAGTGACTACCGACATGCCGTCGACCTCGGGGTCAAAGATACTCGAGGGATACCGCTCACCATTCGACGCGACCTCGGTCGCGAAAGCCCGAGCAGCCGGGCTCATCTCCATCGGCAAGACAAACATGGATGAGTTCGCGATGGGGTCTTCTACGGAGAACTCCGCGTACGGTCCCACGCGCAACCCGTGGGCACTTGACCGTGTTCCGGGGGGATCTGGCGGCGGCTCGGCGGTCGCAGTGAGCGCATTCGAAGCTCCGCTCGCACTGGGATCTGACACCGGTGGTTCGATCCGCCAGCCTGCGGCCCTCACGGGCACTGTCGGTGCCAAGCCAACGTACGGCGGCGTGAGCCGGTATGGTGCGATTGCACTCGCCTCGTCCCTCGATCAGATCGGTCCGTGCGCGCGTACAGTGCTCGATACTGCGATGCTGCACGACGTGATCGCGGGCCACGATCCGCACGACTCAACCTCGCTCGCGCACGAGTGGCCATCGATGGTGGTTGCCGCTCGGGGTGGGACCAGCCCGGAAACGCTCAAGGGGCTGCGTGTCGGTGTGGTGAAGCAACTCATGCTCGATGATGTGCAGCCAGGAGTCAAGGCTCGGTTCGAAGAAACGCTCGCGTTGATGTCAGAGCAGGGTGCCGAGATTATCGAGATCGACGCGCCTCATTTCGAGTACGCGGTCGCAGCGTATTACCTTATCCTTCCGTCAGAGGCGTCGAGCAATCTCGCCAAGTATGATTCCGTTCGTTTTGGGTTGCGTGTGGAGCCCGAAGGCGGTGGCACCATCGAAGGAGTGATGAGTGCGACCCGCGAGGCCGGATTTGGCGCTGAAGTGAAGCGCAGAATTATCTTGGGTACCTACGCGCTTTCTGCTGGATACTACGATGCCTACTACGGCAGTGCCCAGAAGGTTCGTACGCTCATTCAGCGCGACTTTGCGAGTGCCTTCGCGCAGGTCGATGTGATTGCGTCGCCGACAGCACCGACGACCGCGTGGCAGCTCGGCTCACACCGCGGCAACCCCATGCAGGACTATCTCAACGACGCGACCACCATTCCAGCAAACCTCGCGGGAATCCCGGGCCTGAGTCTTCCCGTGGGAACGGCTGAGGAAGACGGACTTCCGGTGGGCCTCCAGCTCATGGCGCCTGCCTTCGAAGACGCCCGGCTGTATGGCGCTGCCGCGGCGATTGAGACCCTCGTGACGGATCGAGACGACACTCCGTTCTGGGCCCAGGCTCCATCACTCACTGCAGCCGGAAAGGCGGGCGCATAATGGCGAAAACAAAGCTTATGGACTTTGAACGGGCGCTCGAACTGTTTGAGCCAGTGATTGGACTCGAAGTTCACGTTGAGCTCAACACCAAGACGAAGATGTTCTCGCCTGCGCCGAACATCTTTGGTTCGGAGCCCAATACGAATCTCGCACCCGTGTGTCTCGGGCTTCCGGGATCACTCCCGGTTTTAAACGGACAGGCCGTTCGCTACTCGATCAGCTTGGGGCTCGCGCTCGGCTGCGAAATTGCAGAGGTCTCTGGGTTCGCGCGCAAGAATTACTTCTACCCCGATATGGGAAAGAACTACCAGATTTCTCAGTATGACGATCCGATCGCGTACGACGGCTCGGTGGAGATCGAACTCGAATCAGGCCGCGTGGTCCACGTGCCGATCGAACGTGCGCACATGGAGGAGGATGCGGGCAAGCTCAATCACGTCGGAGGTTCCACCGGGCGCATCCAGGGCGCTGAGTACTCGCTCGTCGACTACAACCGTGCGGGTGTTCCTCTTGTCGAAATCGTGACGCGACCCATCTTCGGGGGAGAGGCCGATACCCCCGAGATCGCTTCTGCATATGTTTCCACGATCCGCGACCTCGTTGTGTCGCTGGGTATCTCCGATGCGCGAATGGAGCGCGGCAACATTCGCTGCGATGCGAACGTTTCGTTGCGCCTCCGTGGCAATGAAGACGCAGGGATGAGTGTGCTCGGCACTCGCACCGAGACGAAGAACGTGAACTCACTGCGCTCTATTGAGCGTGCGGTGCGCTTCGAGATCCAGCGCCAGGCTCAGATCCTTTCTGAGGGCGGATCGATCACACAAGAAACCCGCCACTGGCACGAGGACACGGGGGAGACCTCGCCAGGCCGTCCGAAGAGCGACGCCGACGATTACCGGTACTTCCCAGAACCCGATCTTGCCCCGCTCACGCCGTCGCGCGACCTTGTCGAGGAACTACGTGCTGCGCTTCCTGAGCACCCAACCCTGCGCCGCCGCCGATTGCGCGACGAGTGGGGATTCTCGGCGCTCGAATTCCGTGACGTCGTCAACGGCGGGCTCGTGAACGACATCGAGGCGACAGTGGCAGCTGGAGTTCCCGCGCAGACCGCACGCAAGTGGTGGACCGGTGAAATCGCGCGCATCGCGAATGAGCGCTCGGCGACACCATCTGACCTCATCACGCCAGCACAGATCGTCGAGCTCGTTGCTCTCGTCGATGCCGGCACCCTCAACGACAAGCTGGCGAGGCAGGTCATTCAGGGGATTATCGATGGCGAAGGATCGGCGCAGGAGATCGTCGACGCTCGCGGACTTGCGATCGTGTCAGACGATGGTGCATTGATCGAGGCTGTGGATGCCGCACTCGCGCAGCAACCGGATGTGCTCGAAAAGATTCGTTCGGGCAAAGTGCAGGCAGCCGGTGCGATCATCGGGTCGGTCATGAAGGCGATGCGAGGCCAGGCAGATGCGGCGCGGGTGCGCGAGCTGGTGCTTGAGCGCGCGGGCGTCTAGAACGGCACATACGCGGTTGCGCAGGGGCCTCACAATCCGCCCCTGCGCAACCGCGTAGACTCGCCACATGGGCAAGAGTGATCAGCAGTTTTCTACAAAGGGTGCCTACGTCACCGGCGGTGCCGAGTTCACGCGCGATACGAACTACATCGAGGATCGCATTGTTCGGGATCCAGATGCGGTACAGAAACTTCCTGCACCACCGCAGTCCAGCATCGGATCACTTGGCTACGGTCTGAGCGATGGTGCCGAGGCGTGGCCGGTAGAGCCTGGGCGATACCGGCTCGTAGCAGCGAATGCCTGTCCGTGGGCAAACCGCACGGTCATCGTGAGGCGGCTCTTGGGGCTCGAGGAGGTCATCTCACTCGGACGTCCCGGACCAGTGCATGACGTTCGTTCGTGGACGTTCGACCTCGACGAGGGCGGGGTGGATCCGGTGCTCGGAACCGAGCGACTTCAAGAGAACTATTTCGCTCGATTCCCCGGCTATCCCCGAGGGATCACGGTTCCTGCGATCGTAGATATTCCTACTGGCGGCGTGGTGACGAACGACTACCCCCAGATCACCCTCGACTTCTCCACCGAGTGGCGCGAGTTTCACCGAGAAGGCGCACCGAACCTCTTGCCAGAGGGTGTGCGGGGCGAGATGTGGCCAGTCATTCAGCGTGTGTTCACCGAGGTGAACAATGGCGTATACCGCTGCGGATTCGCGGGCAGTCAGGAAGCATATGAGGCAGCCTACGCCAGGCTGTGGGAGGCGCTCGATTGGCTAGAGGAGCGGCTCTCGAAGCAGCGCTACCTCATGGGAGCCACCATCACCGAGGCCGACGTGCGTCTGTTCACCACGCTCGCACGATTCGATCCGGTGTACCACGGCCACTTTAAGGCCAACAGGAACAAACTTACGGAGATGGAACATCTCTGGGGCTACGCTCGTGATCTCTTCCAGACTCCAGGATTTGGGGACACGATCGATTTTGTGCAGATCAAGCAGCACTATTACATCACTCATGAGGACGTAAACCCGACCCAAATTGTTCCGGTTGGCCCAGAGCTCGGCAGTTGGCTCGATCCACACGACCGAGAGCTGCTCGGAGGTTCACCATTCGGAGACGGGACGGCACCGGCGCAGGTCAGAGAAGACGAGCGGATCGCCGCCGGCCATAACCCGCTCTATCCCCTCGAGTCCGAGTAGCACCCGGGCCCGGATTAGCGCACGTCGTCGTCGACCCAGTCCATCGACTTCGTGATCGCCTTGTGCCATTGCCTGAGCAGGCGATCTCGCTCACCCGGGTCAATTGACGGCTCCCACCGTCGATCCTCGCGCCAGTTCTCGCGGAGCTCCTCGAGCCCCGACCAGAAGCCCACCGCGAGACCGGCAGCATAGGCAGCACCGAGCGCTGTTGTCTCGGTGACTGCGGGGCGCACCACCGCAGTGTCGAGCATGTCAGCCTGGAACTGCATGAGCGTGTCGTTCGCGACCATTCCGCCGTCAACGCGGAGTTCGGTGAGCGGGGTGCCATTCGCAGCTTGGACGTCGGCGTTCACTGCATCGAGCACGTCACGGGTTTGAAATGCCACGGCCTCGAGCGCTGCACGCGCGATATGGCCACGATTCGAATACCTCGTGAGCCCCACCAGTGCGCCCCGTGCGTCGGGTCGCCAGTACGGCGCAAATAGGCCAGAGAACGCTGGAACGAGATAGACGCCACCGTTGTCATTAACCGAGGCGGCGAGCTTCTCGACCTCCGGGGCTGAGGAAATGAGACCGAGTTGATCGCGCAGCCACTGCACGAGCGAACCCGCTACGGCGATCGAACCCTCGAGCGCGTATTGGGCGGGCTCATTGCCGAGTTTGTAGCTCACCGTGGTGAGCAGCCCGTTCGCCGAGTGCACGATATCTTCGCCGGTCTGAAAGATGAGGAAACAGCCGGTCCCGTACGTGTTTTTCGAATCACCGGCGCTGAACGCGGCCTGACCAAAGGTTGCGGCCTGCTGATCTCCCAGAATTCCAGCAATTGGGGTGCCACGGAGCAGCGAAGACTCGTGTGCGATGCCGAAGGCCTCGGAGGATGAGCGGATCTCGGGCAGCATCGAACGGGGAATGCCGAAAGCGCCAAGCAACTCGTCATCCCACTCGAGCGTTCGGAGATCCATGAGCAATGTGCGCGAGGCGTTCGTGACATCGGTCGCGTGCACGCCACCGTGAACACCCCCGGTGAGGTTCCAGAGCACCCACGTATCAGTCGTACCGAAGGCAAGGTCGCCGGCCTCCGCTTTGTCCCTGGCGCCCTCAACGTTTTCGAGGATCCACGCGATCTTCGAAGCCGAGAAATAGCTCGCGAGCGGCAGACCCGTCGTTGCCTTGAACCGATCGACGCCGAGCTCGGATTCGGCTGCGAGCCGATTTACGATGCGCTGGGTCCTCGTATCCTGCCAGACGATCGCGTTATAGATCGGCTCACCGGTCTCGCGATCCCAGACAACCGTGGTCTCGCGCTGATTGGTGATGCCAACGGCCTCGATGTCGCTCTCGTTGAGCTTTGCGCGCCCGAGAGCCGTGCCGATGACCTCTTGGGTGTGTTTCCAGATCTCTGTTGCATCGTGCTCCACCCAACCTGCCTGTGGCATGTGCTGCGTGTGTTCTTGCTGGCCGGTGGCTATGAGCCTGCCGCCTCGATCAAACACGATTGCGCGGGTCGATGTTGTGCCCTGGTCGATTGAGAGAACAAAATTTCCCATCACAGCTCCTGAATCTGGGTGACACCCGGTTTGCCGAGCAGCACACGGTGTCGTTGCGCGAGCAGCTGAGTTGTTCGAGCTACTTCTTCTCCCTGCATCGCTGCGTCCCAGCCCAGTGCGGGAGCAATCGCGGCCGCGATCTCGACGAGCGACTCGTGCGTGAGCCCACCGCAAAACGCGAGGGACGTGCGTCTGAGCAGGAGGTCGTCAAGGTGGCGTACGTCTTCGTGCCGCGCGAGAAACTCAAGCTCCTCCGCGAAATATCCGGGTGCGAGTGCGAGCTCGCGGGGAGTCTTCGGGAGCGCCGAGAGTATCGCAGCAGCCTTCGTACCGTATCGCTCGAGGAGCCGTTCGACGAATTCTCGGCCCTGGCCGGCTCCGTTCCTTGCGATCCACAGTTTCTTCGCGGCGCGGCTCGTGGGAAACCCGATGGCGCCCCCAATGGGTAACGCCCGCGTCAGGGTTCGACGAGCGATGCGACTGGGAGACCAGCCGAGAAGCGAGAGCGTCTCATTTCCGAGGTGCTCTGCAAGCGCGCGGAATGTCGTCCATTTGCCACCGACCAGACTGAGCGTGCGCACGTCATCGAGCCATCCATGCTCGATGCGGTAGTCGCGCGAGACAAAACCGGGCAGGGTGTCGTCGTGACGTGGAAGCGGTCGCACTCCTGAGAAAGTAAAGACAATCTGATCGCGCGAGACCGGTATCGACGGGAAGACGTGCGAGACGAGATCGAGGAAGTACTCGATCTCGTCGTCAGTGCACACAGAGATCTCGCGCGGGTCGACGTTTATGTCTGTCGTGCCGATCATGACCCGGTCTTTCAGCGGGTACACGAGCACGATGCGCCCGTCGGAATGCTCGAAGAAGATTTCGCGCCCACCCGTAGCGTCGAAAAGCTCTGGGTGATCAAGCACAATGTGCGAGCCCTTCGTGCCGCCCATGTAATTGGTGGGCCTTCCGAGCGCGTCATTCGTGAGATCGGTCTCTTTGCCACTCGCATTTACGATGACGCGCGCGCTGAACTCGAACTCCGTACCGCGTGCGTTGTCGAGCAGGCGAGCCTTGCCGTGCTCAAACCCGACAAGCGAGACATAGTTCGCTGCACGCGCCGTCTGGTCACTCGACACTGTGTCTGGCCCGTGTGTTGCGGTGGCGCCAGCGGCGAGGCCGTCATACAAGACGTCGAGTGCGAGTCGTTCTGGATCGTGCATCGACGCGTCGAAGTAGGTCGCCGTGTACTTGATTGCCGGGTTGAGTCGGGGGAGCAGTTTGAGTGACTTGTCTCTTCCGTGAAATTTATGCCGGGGAACCCTGCCGCCCGCACGTGAGAATGTGTCGTACATCATGAGACCGGTCTTGATGAGGAGTGCCCCCCGCTCACGCGATTTACCGCGACCGTGCGTGACGAGCAGCCTGAATGGTGCGGTGAGGATGCCGGAGAACGTCGAGAAAATTGGAATCGTGGTCTGGAGCGGTCTGACGTAGTGCGGTGCATTGCGGATCAACCGGTTTCGTTCTTGCACCGCTTCTTTGACGAGCCTGAACTCACCGTTCTCGAGATAACGCACACCGCCGTGCACCATATGGCTTGAAGCAGACGACGCCCCCGAAACAAAATCGGCAGCATCAATGAGTGCAACGTCAACACCGAGCAGCGCGAGTTCTCGAAACGTCGCAATTCCGTTGATTCCGCCACCAACAATAAGTACATCTGCGCTCGGCCGGCCCGTAAGAGACGCGACCCGTTCGTGGATAGGTTGACTGTTTGCCACGCGCATCACCTGCTCCCGTGAGTTGTGCTGGTTCTACGCTATCGTCTTGCTCAGACAAACGGGCGGTAGTCACCGCCATGTGGTGCAATGGAGGGGTGGCAAACGGAATACGGCGAGAAGCATCGATTCTGCATGTCGATATGGATTCGTTCTTCGTCTCCGTGGAATTGCTTGATCGCCCCGAACTCGTTGGGCTTCCCGTTGCCGCTGCGCACGATACGCAACGCTCTGTCGTGTCGAGTGCGAGTTATGAAGCGAGGCGCTTCGGCGTGCGATCCGCTATGCCCGTTGCCCGAGCGAAACAACTGTGCCCACAGCTCGTGCTTGTCACCCCGGTATTCGAGAAGTACCGGGTCGCATCGCGAAAGATCATGGATATTTTCCGCGAGTTTACCCCGCTTGTTGAACCGTTGAGTATCGACGAGGCATTTCTCGACGTCGCAGGTTCGGTGAGACTCTTCGGCAGCCCGATCGACATCGCGAGGCAACTCAGAGCGCGAGTTCGGGAGCAAACTGGGCTTCCGGCGTCTGTGGGACTCGCCGGCACCAAGTTCATCGCGAAGCTCGCCTCTCAGCGCGCGAAGCCCGATGGCATCCTTGAGATACCACCGGCACGAACGCTTGAGTTCTTGCATCCGCTGCCGATCGGGGCGATGTGGGGAGTGGGGGCCGCGACTGAGCGAGCGTTGAAATCTCGTGCGATCCACACGGTCGCAGATCTTGCGAGGGAGCCACTTGACTCGCTGCGGCGCATCGTCGGAAATGCCTCGGCTGAGAAGCTGCATGAACTCGCAAACGGTCGCGATGTTCGACGGGTGGAAACGTCACGGGTTGAAAAGAGCATTGGTCACGAAGAAACGTTCGCGACCGATGTCAGCGACCGTTCCCTGCTTGAACGAGAACTGCTGCGACTCTCAACGAGAACTTCAGAGCGCCTGCGTGACGCCGAAATTGAGGCTCGAACGATCGCGATCAAAGTGCGATGGGACACTTTCGAAACGGTAATGCGGTCGCGCACACTCGCTGAACCGACGAATACCACGCAGCGGGTGTACTCGACAGCCCGCGGACTGTTCGAAGCGCTCTCGCCACCTGGGAGCCCAGTGAGGCCGGTGCGACTCATCGGGGTGCGGGCTGAACAACTCGGTGACGCGGGGAGTGGATCGAATTCTCTGTGGAATGAAGACGAGCAGTGGCAGGCAGTCGACTCCGCCGTCGATGATGTTCGCGAAAAGTTTGGTGCCTCAGGACTCACCTCTGCGCGATTGCTCGGAGGGCGGGAAGACGTGGTCGACCCGCGCTCACTGCAAGACCCTGGCTAGTGGCCCGTCGCGCCCTCGTTTCGGCTTGCCGCACCGAGGGCGAGTATGGCATCGAGCAGGGAGGCGAGCCAGTCGAACACGAGCACGGTGCCACGCGTCTGCTCCTCATCGATGAGGCGCTCGTGGTCTTCTTCGCTCTCAAGACCGATGCGGGCCGCGATGGCGAGCCGCACGGCAGTCACCGTTCGGGCCCAGGCTGGAAACGAGTCTTCAGTGATGTTGACCGCCGTTTCGGCCGGCAATGAATCGTTCGGGAGTGACCAATCAAGGTCGCCAATAACCTGCATCGCATCCTGCAACTTACGATTGAGGATTCCCTGCTCAGTCACTCGCCGAAACGCTGTCGCATCGGCGGCATCCTCAAACGCATCGGGAAACAATCGCGCGAGCGCTGGGTCATCAGGAATATCGTCTGACCCACCGACCTCGAGGCTCGCAAACAGCGGATCAGGATCCAGCGCGGTTGTGCTGTGGCTCTCCATGAGCATGATGAGCTGACGAACAAGCTGATCGAGCATGCCAGCCTCTTCGGAGTCGAAGAGGATCTCCACGCCACCGTCCGCCGGTTGCAACCTCACTGTGCGTCCTCCCGTTCGACTGTTGCCCACAGACCGTACTCGTGCATGGCCTCCACATGCAGCTCCATCGCCTCTCGTGACCCCTCGGCAACGACAGCCCGACCGAAGTTGTGCACGCGAAGCATGAGTTCATCCGCGCGCTCCACAGAAAACCCAAAATGGGTGCGGAACACGTAGCTCACATACGACATGAGATTTACCGGGTCGTCCCACACAATGACTCGCCACGGGCGCTGCGGTGCCACCGTGAGCGAGCCGTCAGCGCTCGGGCTCCGTTTCGTACCTGACTCGTCTGCACCCATCATCCCCACCCCAATTCGTGAATGCGTGCCTCATCGATGCCCAGAAAGTGTCCCACCTCGTGCACGAGTGTAATGCGAATCTCGCGTGAGAGATCCTCCAAATCTCCACAGTGCTCAAGGAGATTTTCACGGAACAGTGTGATCCGATCAGGTTCCTCCCCGTACCCGTATGTATCGCGTTCGGCAAGTGAGAAGCCCTCGTACACACCAAGAATGTCACTGCCGTCTTCCGGGCGATCCTCAATGAGGAAAATGACATTATCGAGGTGTCCGAGCATTTCATCAGAGAGCGAGTCGAGGCCATCTGCAACCATCGACTCAAACTCTTCGGGCGACACTTCGAGCATGCTTTCACCCTAACCGTTCAGCCAGAGATTGCACCTAACAATCCGGTTATCCCTCCTCATGGGGATCGCGAGTGACCCGTGCGAGCCAAGGCAAGATTAACCACAGCCCAGCGAGGAGCACGACGGCCCCAGCGGCTGCAATCCACCCCCAGAACTGGCCAAGAACCACGGCAAAAATAAACGCGACGCAGCCCGCAATCGTGAGGCCTAAGAAAACAAGTGCGAGCGTAGTCAAACGATTCGAGATATGAACCATTCGCACCTTGCGCCCCCGCTGAAACAAAAACCGGTGAAGACTCACGGGAGCAACCATGAGAATCGTCGTAATGATTGCTAGCGAGACCAACACAAGATACAGCGTGAGCTTCGCGCCATCGATCAACTCTGGAAACCGCTGCTGAAACGGCAAGATGAGCAGGAATGCGGTGAGGATTTGCACACCGGTCTGCGAAACGCGAAGTTCTTGTGTCAGTTCAGTCCAATTGCGATCGGCACGCATGGCTGGAGTCTCTTGACGTTCCGGAATGTCAGACATACCTCATCGTACGCCCTAGGAGTTCACATGCGGTATGGGCGAATCGGTAGAGCGTATGGCACGCCCGTGCGCTCGCCGCCGCCCGAGAGCACCCCCATGATGAGGTCGCGAGGGATCGGATGGTCAGGGATTGCCTCGAGGTACAATTCGTGGGCCTCGAGCGACCGCACGGCACGTTCTGCTGAGTCCTCTGACACTGCAATCGCGTGGGTTGGCTCATGCATCATGACAAGCAGCCACTCGGCTTTCCAAGCTTCGAGCCCCTCGTCGGTGAGCTGCTCTCGGTAGAGCCACGGATTGTCTGCGTCGCGAATTGCATCGACAACTGCGATGCCAGTTGAGCGGTGATCCACATGGTTGAGCCCCCAAGGTGCTTCGAGCCCCCAGCTCATCGTAATTATTACGTGAGGGCGAGTGGATCGGATCTCACGTGCGATATGGCGTCGAGTTTCGATCGAGGGTTCCACGAGTCCGTCGGGGAGGTCGAGAATGGTGAGGTTCTTTACGCCCACGATCTCGCAAGCTTTCTGCTGTTCGTCGGCTCGCAGCGGGCCAACTTCGGCGGGTGGCAGCGTGCGTATCCCCGCCTCGCCAGCCGTGAGCAGAAGGTAGGAGATCTCAATGTTCTTGGAAGACCACTCGGCCGCGACTGCCGACCCTCCGTACTCCATATCGTCTGGGTGGGCGACTATGCAGAGCACCCGCTCGATTCCGGTTTCGTCGAAGAGCTCGAGAGTCATCATAGTGCGACCCTAGTCCCGTGCTCAGCGAATGTACACGTCGAGGTGGTTGCCGACGGTGCCACGGTCGTAGATCTTGCCCGGATACCCGAATGGTGTCTCATACACCGTGCCCTTGGGAGCGGATCCGGCGAGCACGATGTAGCCGTCTCCGTCGCTGACATAACCAGCCGCGTTGACGTGGCGCCCCGGGATTGCGAGGCCTCCACCCGGCAGCACCTGCTGGCTGTAATAGGTGAATCGGTATCCGCCCCAGTTGACCGATCCGCTAAACATAAACTGCTCAAGCGTATAGAGCGCGGCTGGTGTTGAGGTTGCGCCGACGCCCTCGTTGTTCTCGTCGAGGGTAACGTCGAGGTCGAGGAGAGTGTCCATTGCCTCGGCTGGTGTGAGGGCCTGCTGTGCTGCTGTCGTGTCGAACCGCTGCTCATTGCTTGCGTGCGCGTTCGGCACAGAAAACGGTGCGAGCACGGCGGTTCCGACCATCACCAGGGTCGCCCCGATCGCTCCGAGCGGGCGCATGCGCGGCCGCGGGAGAACACCGGGAAGAGGAATGGACAACACGATCTGTCGAGTGTAACCGGGCATCCTGAGTACGGGTAGGTCCGGTTCCTTCCTGTTGAATGCGATCGGCGCGGGTCGTGCGCTGCGCACCGGGCAAGCCTCGTCCGTGGACTACGTCACCCTCGGGAGGTCCAGTTGAACACGTAGTCCTCCGCCCGGTCGTGGCTCGAGGGCGAGTGTTCCTTGGTGTGCCTGCACGATCCGTGCGACGATCGCGAGGCCAAGGCCGGTACCGGTGTAGCCAACGTCGCGAGTGCGGGTCGTGCCGCGCTGGAAGGGCTCCGTGAATGTGGCTGTATGCGTGGCAGTGAGCACAACCCCTGTGTTCTCGATGACGAGCGACGCGCCTGTTGCCCGGTGGTACGTGGTCACCCGAATCCTGCCATCCTCGGCAAGGTTGTGAACGATCGCGTTGTGGGTGAGATTTGTGATCACCTGCAGGAGCAGCGAGGGCGATCCTGTCGTGAGTGCTACTGACCCTGATACTTCGATGGCGACGCCGTGTTTCTCCGCGAGCGGGAGGAGTGTCTCTGCTGCCTCTTCGGCAAGGAGCGAGAGGTCGACCGAGACATGCGCCACTGGAGTGTTCCCCGCGCGGCTGAGGAGCAATAGCGCCTCGGTGAGCTCGATCGCGCGCGTGTTCGTCGCTCTCAGGTGAGCAAGGTCGGCGGGGAGATCCCGATCGACACTGCTTTGGGCAACATCGAGTAAGGTCTGGGTGATCGCCAATGGCGTGCGTAGTTCGTGCGAGGCATTCGCTGCAAACCGCTGCTGCTCAGTGATATGCGATTCAAGACGAGCGAGCATTGTGTCGAAGCTATCGGCAAGCTCCCCGAACTCGTCCTCTCGTCCTTCGAGCTGGATTCGATGGGATAGATTACCGGTTGCCGCGATCCGCGTCGCCTCCGTGATCCTCGTCAACGGTGCGAGCATACGCCCCGCAAGAATCCAGCCTCCGAGCAGGCCCAGCAAGAGCAGGAATGCCAGTGCGGTTGCGGCGGCGGGAACGAATGCCCGCAGAAGATCGGAGCGATTCGGAGCCCACCCCTGTGGGGTATTGATTGCACCATTCGGGACATAGCGCAACAAGAACACCCAGACGACCGCGAGCAGCAGGGAGCCCGCGAGCATGAGGAAGCCAACGTAGCTGAGGGTGAGTTTCCAGCGCACGCTGATGCCGGAGGGGCTAGGCATCTGCATGTCCATTCGACGTGTCGATGCGATATCCGACGCCGGGAACGGTGGCGATGAGCCACGGCTCACCGAGCCGTTTGCGAAGCGCCGACACCGTGATGCGCACGGCGTTGGTGAACGGGTCCGCATTTTCGTCCCACGCCTTCTCGAGAAGCGCCTCCGCGCTCACTACTCCGCCCTCGGCTTCGACCAGGATCTCGAGGACCGCGAACTGTTTGCGGGTCAGCGCGACGTAGCGCTCGTTGCGATAGACCTCTCGACGAAACGGGTCGAGCCGCAGACCGGCGATTTCTCGTATCGGCGGACGACGCAGCACACGGCGGCGGTCGAGCGCTCTGAGCCGGAGCACGAGTTCTTTGAGCTCAAATGGCTTGGTGAGATAGTCATCGGCGCCGAGTTCGAATCCTGAGCTCTTGTCATCGAGCCGATCTGCCGCAGTGAGCATGAGGATCGGCATCCCGCTTCCGGTGTCGATGATGTGTCTGGCGACCTCGTCACCAGAAGGCCCCGGGATATCTCGGTCGAGGATCGCGATGTCATACTCGTTGATGCTCAACATCTCGAGGGCGATATCTCCGGTACCCGCGATGTCGGATGCGATGGCCTCTAAGCGAAGTCCGTCGCGCACCGCCTGAGCCATGAGCGGCTCGTCTTCGACGATCAGTATTCGCATGCCATAAGAGTACGCGGCCACGCCTATTGTCGGCATATCGAAAACCGGATACGGCCCGGCAACACGCGACCGCGTTAACTGAGGGACATGACTCATCACACACTACGTATCGATCATCGACGAGTTCGCCGTCGAACACTCGCGACTCTCGGTGTTCTTGCCGCTATCGGAGTCGGTGTGGCCGGGTGCCAGTCGATGTCATCGTTTGCAACATCGTTTGATGAAATCGCCGCGAACTCGGAAAGCAACCCGTATCTCGATGGAGCGCTCCCTGAGGGGACGACAGTGTTCGACGGAACACTTCCCGGGGTTGCGAACCTCGAGCCCGCGCTCGCGGCGGCGCTTCAGCAAGCGGCTCACGATGCTGGCCGGAGCGGTGCCGAGTTCATTGTGAACAGCGGTTGGCGATCTGCCGAGTATCAGAATCAGCTGCTCGAAGACGCGATCTCGGAGTACGGTTCGCAAGCGGAGGCCTCTCGCTGGGTAGCAACTGCAGAGACCTCGGCGCATGTAGACGGTGAGGCGGTGGATATCGGCTCGTTCGACGCAGTCAACTGGCTGGCTGAGAACGGTGACCGCTATGGACTTTGCCAGATCTACACGAACGAGCCCTGGCATTTCGAGCTACGCCCCGATGCTGTCGCGTACGGCTGCCCGATCCAGTACGCCGACCCCACCGAGGATCCGAGGATGTACGCATGAGCGATCTGATGCCGCCTACGCTTCACACGATCACCTCGGCCGTGGCCAAGAACGTGGCGGTGGTTCGAGAACACACCGCGGCGATGCTCATGGCGGTGGTGAAAGCAGACGGGTATGGGCACGGCATGGTCTCGATCGCTCGCACCGCGGTCGCTGCGGGGGCACAGTGGCTCGGCACGACAGGCTTGGACGAAGCGATTCAGCTTCGTGAGGCGGGTCTGAACGTGCCGATACTTTCGTGGCTGAATCCCTCGGGTGTCGATGCAGCAGCCGCGCTCCGGCACCGCATCGACATCGCTGTCGGGTCCGTGGACGAGCTTGACGCGTTGCTCGGTTCAGGTCCCTCGTCTTCTGCCTTGAATGTGCATTTGCATGTCGACACCGGTATGTCTAGGGAAGGAGGAGCGCTGAGCCAGTGGGGTGACTTCTTCGGGAGCGCATCCCGAGCTCAGCAGCGGGAGAGGATTCATGTTGTCGGGCTCATGGGCCACCTTCCCTATGTGGATGAGGGCGCGCCGGATCGCAATTCTGCTGCTGTAGCACTCATGCGACAGGCCCGGCAGCGTGCGCTCCGCGCGGAACTCCCCATCGGTGTGACTCACCTCGCGGCCACATCCGGAGCGTTCACCTACCCATCGAGTCACTTTGACATGGTCCGTGTGGGTGCCGGACTCGTAGGCATTGATCCGACACAGACGACACCGTTGTACGGGGCTTCTCGGCTCACTGCTCCTGTCGTGCACTCTGCAAAGATCCCGGCAAACGCCCCCGTCGGATACGGCGGAGCCCACGTCACGAATCAGGAGACCTGTGTCAGCGTGATTCCGCTCGGGTACGCCGATGGGATTCCTCGAGAGCTCTCCCCGGATGCGTGTGTAGCCATCGGTGCGCATCGCTATTCGGTCATCGGACGCGTATCGATGGATCAGATCATCATCGATACGGGAGCGGATTACCTCCCTCTGGGGGCAACGGTGACCGTCTTCGGCCCTGCTGACGAGGGCGCGCCTACCATTCACGACTGGGCAGGCTGGGCGGGCACTATCCCGCACACCATCGTCACGGGAATCGGACAACGAGTACACAGGAGGATCGAATGAATCAGCGCATCGTCGTCATCGGCGGAGGACAGAATTCTGAACACGACATTTCGTTGGCGACGGCTGCTGCGATCAGTTCCGCCCTTCGATCCATCGGCCATACTGTCGACGATATGACGATTGGCACAGATGGCATCTGGAGACGGTACGGCGAAATGCTCGGAGGTACTCCGGGAGCGTCGCTCGCAGCCGCCATCGCGCTCTTCGAACGCGCGCACGCCGTGTTTCCCTCGGTGCACGGCCCGCTCGGCGAAGACGGTGCGCTTGCCGCGCTCTGCAGCCTCACTCACACCGCGATGGTCGGCTCTCCACTCGCAGCAGGCGCTCTCGGCATGGACAAGTGGGCCACCAAACTTGTCGCCGAGACGAACGGGATACTCACCGCGCCTGGGCGGTGCCTACCTGCGACCATTGCGGCCGACCTCGCATTCGAATCCGAGGTCGTCGTGAAACCTGTCGTAGGCGGGTCGAGTTATGGGGTGAGTCTCGCAAGAGACGCGAAGCAACTCACGAGGGCGCTGGATCTCGCGGGGAGTTTCGATGATCGAATCCTCGTTGAAGAGGTCGTGACCGGGCGAGAAATCGACATCGCGGTGCTGCGTGAAGCGGATGGAACGACGTGGGCGGCACCGCCATTGGAGATACATGCCAGAGGACTGTTCGATACGATACAGAAGTATGACGGCAGCGCCCCATTCGAGGTTCCAGCGAAACTGACCGACTTCGAACTCGCGGAACTCACGGAGGCCGCGCTCACGATGTTCGATGCTCTCGGCTGCGCAGGAGTCGCCAGGATCGATTTCTTTCTCACGCCAGCGGGTCCCGTCCTCAACGAAGTGAACACCACACCCGGCATGACTGCAGACTCACAGGTTCCACGAATGTTCGCAGCAGCCGGTGTCGAATACCACGACCTTGTCGCGCGGATGGTCGCCGCGGCTCGTGTTCCGATGTCGGCAGCGCTCTCCGCGGGTGCTGTTCGGGATGCTGGTGGTCAGCGCGGAACCATTCGGGAAGCAGGTGACTGAGATTCTCGAAGAGCCGTTCTCGATGCACGTCGTCTTTGGTGAGGAAGGGGATATCCGGAAAAGAGGAGAGGTCCAAACCTTCGCGAGAGCGGTTCCTCTCGTCGAGGGTTTGGACCTCGCCACTATGGGGTCTCTGCGGAGCAGGTTTTCAATACCCCGTATCGGATCTGCGGATGAACGGGCTTCGCATACAGATCCAGGCCGGAGCGAGCCGCTGTCGATCTTCTACTAGTGTGAATTTCATCGTCCCCGTCAGGAGAAAACATGCCCAAGTATCAGAAACCACAAAGTCGGGTTCATCGCGGATTCTTTTATCTCGACGATGAGACAGTGATTAACTCCTTGTCCGCAGTTGAATCGGGGAAAATCGATGAGATTGTCGCGAAGGTTGTTTCCGCGAGAGAAGGCGGTTTTGGTGTCTCCGCTGGTATCGAGGTGGGTCCTATATCTGGAAAAGCAGATGGGAAACGTGGAAAGAGTACATCTCTTGAAGAAGCGATAGTTCGGACCCGAACTAGGTTCTCCGCCTTTGAGGCCTGGTATAAGTGGCTCGGAGAAGGAAAGGGGGCTCGGGCGTTTCGAAGGTTGGGGGCCGGACATCTTGGCAGATGTTAGCCCCGGGGACACCGTCGAGTTTGTGGCTGAAGTCGAAGTGGTACCACTGGAAACGCTCTTCAGACTGTTTCTATGGTTCGCTGATCAGGCGGCAACTAAAGGATCCATGTTTGAGCAGAAGGGTCCGGAACTACAACAAACTAAGAACTCCGCAAGAATCATGCGGCAAGTACTAGGCGGAGAGGATTCGTCAGAGAATGCGCTTCTAGTCGCAGCACCTGTAGGCGATGATGGTCCGTTGGTTGCAATGACCGTTGATCCGCAATGGCTTATCGGGCGCCTCGGGGAGGTGGGAGGGCGGTACACCATAGTGGCGCAAGTAGAGCAGATTCTGGATCCGGGCGAGGAGATCCCCGCGCTGAGGTTAACCCGTGATGTCTCACCGACACCATTGGAGCTGTCAACGCTAAAGGAGGTGGTCTCCAACTTCGTAGAGCCTGCCAAGGAACTAGGTGTGGAAATTTCCGAGTCAGCATCAGCCGTTGTTGGCCCAGCCCTCGTTGTAAAGCCAGTTGCCATTTACAGATAGCCGTGCGGCGTTTTGCTCCTCAATACAAGAAAACCCGGCCCCTGAGGGGCCGGGTGGTGTAAGCCCAGATTAGCATGGATCACCACTTCGGTGGCTTCGTGATCTTCGTGATCTTCGTTCCGACCGTGGGCGGGAGTTGGTGTCGATACCAGTCTTCGGGCTGCATCTGATACCACCAGTGGTTACCGACTCCGTCTGTTGGCTGGCCTGCCAGTTTGCCTGCGCGGTAGCCCTTCGTTGGGTTGATCAAACCCACTGGGACAAGGTCACGCACATAGTTAATCGGAAACGCCAAGTCACTGTCATTCGAGATCACGAGAGCTGCATCAATGGTCCCGGTGAGTACATCGATGAGCAAATGCGAAGCAACGTTGACATCTGATCCCTTCTCCTCGCGTCGCGCGATAGATGCCATGAATCTCGCGTCTGGTACGTCATCCTCGGCCCCGTCCTGAACCATTACAGGCCACTGCGGATGAGTGATGACCGGCTTCCCATTTCTCCCAGCAACGGCAAGGGGCGCTGTCGTTACTCGGGCAACGTAGTTTCCAAATGCGATGTGTGTCACCGCACCCGACTGTTCCAGTGCCCGCAAGTACACATCCTGCTCTCTCTGACCTTCGGAGTTGCTCGCACCACTAATCCTGGCAGTGCAGTAGGTCACCACCTCGATCGTCGGATCAACCCATTGTGAACGAGCCGCAACAAGTTCTTTAGCCAACGCCTTGATGTCTAGCCATCTCCATCCGGACGTGGAACGGCCACAGATGCCCCTGCCTCCGTAATAGAGGTTGTATCCATCGATGTAGACGCCGACTCTCATGAGGTGAGATTAGATCACGCATCCGACAATCAACGCCTCGCGGGAGTACGGTTAGGCATGACCAGCGACACGAGAGAAGAACCCAGGCCGCCGAAGTAAGCGAAAGAACTCGCAGATGCCTTCTCAAATCTCTCCCCGAAACAGCGTGAACTCCTCATACGTTTCAGCGCAGGTGAGTTTGAGGCCGCAGCGGCGATAACGAAAGCGAACGGCAATGATTCAGATCGCAAGAAACGAACGGGTAGAGCCAGCATCTCCAAACCCCATAAATCGTTTGGAACCGATGCTTGAGAAATACATGCACTCGTAGTCGATTAGGCGAACTGCCTGACGCAGGTTGAGATCGCAAGACGGCACGGTATCCAGGTGCAAACCTTACGGAAACGACTCCAAGAAGCGGGGATCGAAACGCGGTCTCGGGAGAGTATCTTGAGCGAGGCCGAGGTGCGGCAGCTCAGGCCACCACTGAGAACGGATCGAGCATCCAGGCGGTTGCTCGTAGGCTCGGTGTCGCACCCCACAACACTGCTTCGGGCGATCAAGAGATCCTCCGCACAATGATCACCATTGTGCACCAGCAGAACTCGAAAAGCAGCACCCGAAACATGCGCGGATCGCCATGTCGCACCACACGGAATAACCCGCTGATCAGGTGTTTCAAAAGAAATCTGCCCCCGGTCCGTAAGCCAGGGGCAGATTCATCAGGGTGGACAACGGGACTTGAACCCGCGACCACCGGCACCACAAGCCGGTGCTCT